>CAVBFK010000200.1:0-7102 GCA_963594395.1 Lachnospiraceae bacterium | reverse complement strand
TAATAGGGTGCCGTTCCAGTCCCAAATGATGGTCATAGGGTACCTCCAAGTTTTTGTATGCTGGTGAGCTTCGTCAAGCGCTCCATGCCCGCAAATCTTCCGTGCCGATCTTTTTCACATCCCACAGGGGAATCAGCGCCTCCAGCGAGGCTGGGCGCGGCTCTTCCTGCAAATGGGCGGCGAAGGCCAGCTGTCCAAGCAATTCTTCGGGCGTGAAGCGCTTCAGCAGGGCGGTAAGATCCATGTCCTTGTCCCGCTTGGCAAGGCGTCGGCCGTCCTTGTCCATGAGCAGGGGAATGTGGAGATAGCGGGGCATTTCATAGCCCAGCAGATGCTGAAGATAAATCTGCCGCGGTGTTGCTGAGAGAATGTCCCGGCCGCGCACAACCTCTGTGACGCCGCTGAGGGCATCATCTACCACCACGGCCAGCTGATAGCCGTACAACCCGTCTGAGCGGCGAATGATGAAATCCCCGCAGTCCCGGGCAAGGTTCTCCTGCTGGGTGCCGAAAAGCTCATCGGTGAAGGCAATCTCCTCATCCGGCATGCGGACACGGATGGCCGGGGAGCGGGTCTTGGATTTTTCGGCGATTTCATCGGGCGTCAGATGGGCACAGGTGCCGGCGTAAATAACCTGCGTATCCCCAAGGTTTGGGGCAACGGAGGCGTGAAGCTGTGCCCGGGTGCAGAAGCAGGGATAGGTGAATCCCTTGGCGGTGAGCGCATCCAGCGCCTGGCGGTAGATGTCGCTCCGCTGGCTCTGGTACAGGGGCGGCTCATCCCAGGTAAAGCCCAGGGCGGTCAAATCATCGATGGCGGCCTGGCTCAGGGAAGCGGGGCACCGGGGAATGTCCAAATCTTCAATCCGCAGGAGGAAGCGCCCGCCCTGACTTCTGGCTGACAAATAGGCCAGCATGGCGCAGAGAAGATTGCCCAGGTGCAGCCGTCCGCTGGGGGTCGGCGCAAAGCGTCCTGTTACGCGTTCTGCCAAGGTGCTCCCTCCTTTCATGTTTATCAAGTATAGCACGCGGGGCGTGAATGGTAAACCCTCAAGGCAGGAATCTTCCATCACAAGGTCGAATAGCATTGTAATCGTATTTTTACGGTAAAACATCCGCAAGGAAGGGGATTCCATGTATAAAATCGGCGTTTATTTCGGCCGTTTCTGCCCGCCGCACCGCGGACATTTGTATCAGATTATTCAGGCATCCACCAAGTGTGAGAAGCTGATTGTGGTTATTTCCGATAACCGCGTGCAGACGGAGAAGCTCTGCGCGGCAGACGGCCTGCCCACCATTACCTACCAGCTGCGGAAACAGTGGCTGAACCAGCAGGTGCAGGACATGAAGCATATTTCCGTCCGCGTGCTGGATGAGACGGATATTCCCGAGTACCCCGACGGCTGGGTTATGTGGTCGGAGCGGATGCGTCAGGTGGTGCCGGAGAAGATTGACGCCTTCTTTGTCGGCGACCGGGATTATGATGAGACGCTGAAGCACTTCTTCCCGGAAAGCGTTATTGAGATGTTCGATCCCACCCGCTCCCGTTATCCCATTTCTGCCACGGATATCCGCAAGGATATTCTGAACAACTGGCACTACATCCTGGGCCCTGCCCGTCCCTTCTTTGCCAAGAAGGTGCTGATTGCCGGCACGGAATCCTGCGGCAAAACCACCCTGACCAAGTGCCTGGCCAAGCTGTACAACACGTCCTGGTCAGAAGAAGTGGGCCGGTATTACGCGCGGGATTACCTGGGGGATGATGAGACCATCTTCACCGATGTGGACTTTGGCCGCATGGCGTACCTGCAGGCTGAGCAGGATTATCACGCCCTGCGCACGGCCAACAAGGTGTGCTTCTTTGACACGGATGCCGTGGTCACGGACTATTACAGCGAACTGTACATGGGTCACCGCAACAAGATGGTGGAGGCGTACATCAATCCCGACCGCTTTGATGTGGTGCTGTACCTTAACCCGGATGTCACCTGGGTTAATGACGGCATGCGCCTCAACGGCAGCCAGGAGCGGCGGGAAATGCTCAATGAGCACCTGCTGAAGATGTACCAGGAATTCGGCTTCGGCAATAAGATCGTGCAGATTCACGGCAATTACAATGAGCGCCTGACCGCCGCCATTGAGCTGGTGGACGGTATGCTCAATTTGGCGCAGAAGTGAGGGAGCGCCGCCTCTTCCAGAACATCCATAACCCTAGAGGATGTTGGCGGGTCCCTTTAGACGGTGAAAAGGGGCGGCTAAACGAGGCGGCTAAACGAGGCGGCTAAATGAGGCGGCTAAATGAGGCGAAGCCTCCTCCCTTCCCCTCAATTTTACACATTTGCGCAAAAAGTTTCACTTTTCAATCCGGCGAACATCATGTATAATATCCTTGAAGAAATGAGAGGAGGGATCACTGTGCCCAACGAGTTTGAAACCACGAAACTGAACCCTATTCAGGAGTCCGGCAACGAGGCGCAGGACATCCTCATGTACGTTTATTCCGCCCTGCAGGCCAAGGGGTATGACCCCATCACCCAGCTGGTGGGCTACATCATCTCGGGGGATCCGACCTACATCACCAGCCACAACCAGGCGCGGAGCATGATCTGCCGGCTGGAGCGGGATGAAATTCTGGAAGAGCTTGTGCGCTTCTATTTGGCGGAGCATACGGAAGCATGATGAATAAACGCCCTCTGGGCAAAACAGGATTGATGGTCTTTCCGCTGGCCTTCGGCACGCTGACCGTCAGCCCTATGCAAAAGAGCTTCGAGCCACAGCGGGCTGCGGAGCTTATCCTTTATGCCGCGGAAAAGGGCATCAACCTTTTCGATACGGCACAGCTGTACGATACCTACGAGCCCCTGCGCCTGGCGCTGAAGAAGCGGCCTGACCTGCTGGTGTCTACCAAGTCCTACGCATGGGATCGGGAAACGGCTCAGGCCGCCTTTGACGATGCGCGGAAGAAGCTGGACATGGACGTGATCCCCATCTTCCTTATGCACGAGCAGGAAGATCGGCTGACCCTGAAGGGACACCGGGAGGCCTTTGACTTCTACCTGGAGCAGAAGGCCAAGGGGAAGATCCGCGCCGTGGGCTTTTCCACCCATCGGGTGGCGGCGGTGGATTATGCGCCCCGCTATCCTGGGCTGGATGTGATCCACCCCCTGATTAACCGCACAGGCGTTGGCATTGCAGACGGTACCCAGGATGA
Organism: Lachnospiraceae bacterium; assembly: GCA_963594395.1. GTDB lineage: Bacteria > Bacillota > Clostridia > Christensenellales > Aristaeellaceae > CAKUFA01. The sequence goes on along the minus strand of CAVBFK010000200.1, from coordinate 3,892 downwards.
GATGATGGCCGCCATTGAGCGGGCGCATTCCGCAGGCATCGGCATCTATGCCATGAAGCCTTTGGGCGGCGGACATCTGCTCCGTGAACCTAAGGAGGCCTTTGACTACCTGCGCAATGCTCCCTGCGTGGACGCCATCTGCTGCGGCATGCAGAGCGAGGCGGAGATTGACGTGAACCTGTGCCTGGCAGAAGGCATTGAGCCCGACGCTCAGGCGCTGGCGCTGACCAAGCGCGAACCGCGTCATCTGATGATTCACGATTACTGCCGCGGCTGCGGCAAGTGCGTCCAGCGCTGCCGGCAGGGTGCGCTGTCCATTGTAGACGGCAAGTGCGTGTGCGACCAGAGCAAGTGCGTCCGTTGCGGCTATTGCGCTCCTGTGTGCGAGGATTTCTGCATCAAGGTTGTGTGAGCAAAGGAGGAACACTCCATGGCACGCAAAATCTACAGCTCGGAAGGTCTGTTCGGTGAAACGAATTTCTACGACGAAAGCGGAAAACTGATTGGCTACAGCCAGGAAGGCGCGCTCGGCGGCAAGAATTTCTATGACGAAGCCGGCCATAGGATCGGCTACAGCCGGGAGGGTCTGCTGGGCACTGAAAACTTCTACGATGCAAGCGGCCGCATGATTGGCTACAGCCAGGAAGGCATCTTCGGCGGCGATAACCTGTATGACCCTGCCGGGCATAACGTGGGCTATACCACAGACGGCCTCTTCGGCACAAACACCTTCCTGGATGACGAACCGGATCCCATGGATGCAGGGGATGACTTTGATTCCCTTGACGGCGGATTTGATGACGGATTCGGCGGCGGAGACTGGTAAGCGCAGAAGTGAAGGCTTCACTTTTTCCGCCGTTTCTGCCGGAGATGGTACTTTTCTCTTGTGTTTTTCCATGGAATGTGTTATGATAACAGGGCTGATACTCAAGGAGGTTTTACACATGACCGTTTTGAACGTGATTCTTTCTGTGGTGCTCATTCTGGCAGCACTGTTTATGATCGTCACTGTTCTGCTGCAGAGCAGCAAGGACGACGGCCTGGGCGCCCTGGGCGGAAAGGCTGATACCTATTTCGGCAAGAACAAGGCCAAGACTGTGGAAGCAAAGCTGGCCCTGGGCACCAAGATCAGCGCAGCTGTTTTCGTTGTGCTGAGCCTGGCCATGCTGCTGATTAAGTAATCAGTCAGTGCGATCTTTTGAAAAGGCTGCTCTGCGTTTGCGGGGACGGCCTTTTTCTCGTTGTGTGAAATCCTCATCTTTTTTCACCCATTAGCAGGATTGCGCCGTTTCAGGGCGAATCTTTCTCCCACAGAGGGATCTGTTCCCAAGATGCGAAAGGCAGGTAATTGAATCATGCAGTATATCTATGCGCACCGCGGTGCATCGGGATACGCGCCGGAGAATACGCTCCGTGCCTTTGAACTGGCGGCAGACATGCATGCAGACGGCGTGGAGCTGGACGTTCAGCTGACCCGCGACCGCAAGCTGGTGGTCATTCATGATGAGACCATTGACCGGGTGACGGATGGCAAGGGCTTCGTGGCAGATTACACCTATGACGAGCTGATGAAGTACCCTGTCACCATGCACACCCCCGGCGTCAGCGAGCCGATTCCGCTGCTGAAGGACGTGCTGGCCCTGCTGAAGAGCCGCGGCCTGAAGCTGAACATTGAGCTGAAGAACTCCGATAATTTTTACCCCGGCATGGAAGAAATGTGCCTGGAGCAGGTGGAAGAAGCCGGCATGACGCCGGATGTGCTGTACTCCTCCTTCAACCACTACAGCCTCCTGCATGTGAAGGAACTGGCACCCGATGTGCCCTGCGGACTGCTGTATCACGCCACGCTGGTGGAGCCTTGGCGCTACGCCGCTTCCCTGGGCGTCAATGCCCTGCATCCCCACTTCACGGAGCTGTCCATTGAGGGCGAAGTGAAGAAGGCCCATGCTCTGCACATTGAGGTCAATCCCTGGACGGTAAACACCGAGGAAGACCTGAAGCGCATGATCGCCGTCGGTGCAGACCGCATTATCACCAACTATCCTGACCGCGCGCTGGCTCTGCTGAAGGCCGCAAAGTAACGGCGGTTTTCCCAAAACATAAGAAGGCGATGACTCGCTATGAGCCATCGCCTTTGTTTATTTCGCTTCCTGCGTCTCTTTGGATTGATCCAGCTCAAACCAGAAGCAGGTGCCTTCACCTTGCTTGGAGGTAACGCCGTAGGGGGCACCGTGGTTTTCCAGAATGGTGCGGACAATGCTTAAGCCCAGGCCGGACCCCTGCACGGCACGCTTGTGGGACTCCTTGGCGCGGTAGTAGCGGTTCCAGATGAGGGGCAGTTCCTCTTCTGAGATGCCCTTGCCGCTGTCCCGCACTTCCAGGCGGGCACGGCCGTCGTGCACGGACTGAATCAGCCGAACGGTCTTGTCCTCACCGGTGTAGGTCAGGGCGTTGTTCACCAGGTTGTACACCACTTGCTCAATGCGCCCTTCATCTGCCGTAACGAACAGCTCCTCTTCGGGCTCGAAAACGATGATGTAGCCGTCCTTCTCAATGAGGGTGGAACAGCGGGAAACGATGCCCTTCACCGTCTCCGTTAGGGAGAAACGCTGCTTGTTCAGCTGGGTCATGCCGGCTTCCATGCGGCTGAAGTCCAGCAGTTCGTTCACCAGGGTGGACAGACGGCCGGTCTCGTCAATGATGACCTGCATGTTCTCCGGCGTAACCTCTCCGGGCAGATCCCGCATGATTTCCGCATAGCCGCCGATCATGGTCAGGGGCGTCCGCAGGTCGTGGGAGATGTTGGCGATCAATTCGTGCTGTAGGTGCTCCACCTGGCTCAGATCCTGCGCCGCCTTTTCCAGCGTGTCGTTCAGCTCGCGGATTTCCGTGTAGCTGTTGGCGTGCTTGGCGCGGGTAAAGCGGCTTCGGGACAGCTCCCGGGCGTTGGTGGTGGTCTCAATAATGGGCTTAGAGAACGTGCGGGACAGCAGGAAGGCCAGCAGCACAGCACCCACCAGCACAATCACCGTGATGATGATCAGCTGGGATTTCAGGGTGCTGACCGTGGCATCCACGGGGGAAATAACGGAGTTCAGCAGCAGATAGCCGGTGCTGTTGTCCGATAGCGTTACACGGCGGACGTAGAGCAATACCTGCGCATCGTTGCCGCGGTTGGGGCTGAAACGCCGGTCGTCAAATCGATTGTCAAACTGGTTCTGCCCCTGCTCAAAGGGCGTGGTCATATCGAATTGATCCAGCCGTGCAGACCCGTCTTCGGGGGCCAGATTGCACCACCACCGCAGGTCGTGACTGCGCACCGCGTGGATCATGCAGAAGCTCTGCCCTTCGGCGGAGTACAGCGTGTTCATGTTCTCATCCAGCACCATAATGCACAGGTTGTTCTGAATGGCCAGCTGATTGATGATGGATTCCAGGTCGTCATCTTCCAGATTGGCAACCACCGTGTCTGCCGTGCGGGTAGCATCCTGGGTCTTGAAGAATCGGTAGAAGTCGTTCAGCAGGAAGATCTGGCAGATCCACAGCATGGCCAGAATCGCACATACGAAAATCACCAGAAAGAACATCATCCTCTGGCGAATACCGTGTCTTTTGGGCGCTTTCAGCACCTTCTCATTCTTTTTCAAAGCGATAGCCAACTCCTCTGAGGGTGGTGATTTTGTCGGCATATTCTCCTAGTTGCTTGCGGAGAAGCTTGATGTGGGTGTCCAGCGTGCGGTCATCCCCGTAGAAATCGTAGCCCCAGACCTCGCTGAGAAGCTTCTCACGGGTCAGTGCCAGGCCCCGGTTGCGCACCATGTAGAACAGCAGATCGTACTCCTTGGGGCTCAGATCCAGCACCTGTCCGTTCAGCGTTACCCGGCGGGCGGAG
>CAVBFK010000199.1:0-3131 GCA_963594395.1 Lachnospiraceae bacterium | reverse complement strand
GGGCTTCATCGTCGGTCAGGGCATTCCAGTCGGGGGCGGGCAGGGTCAGCTCCTCAGCCTTGCGCAGCACGGAGCAGCAGCGTACGTGGGTGTACTGCACATAGGGGCCGGTCTCGCCGTCAAAGTTCAGCACGCGATCCCAAGAGAAGTCGATGTCCTTGATGCGGTTGTTGCTCAGGTCGGCATACACCACGGCGCCGATGCCCACCTGACGGGCAACATCTTCCTTGTTGGGCAGGTCGGGAGACTTTTCGTTGATGATGGCCAGCGCCTTCTCCTGTGCCTGCATCAGCAGGTCATCCAGGTAGACCACGTGACCCTTGCGGGTGGACAGCGCCTGGCCCTCATAGGAAATCATGCCGAAAGCCACGTGGACGCAATTCTTGGCCCAGTCGTAGCCCATCTTCTCCAGCACCTTGAAGAACTGGCGGAAGTGCAGATCCTGCTGGTAAGCCACCACGTACAGGCACTTGTCGAAGTGGTACGTGTCCTGACGGTACAGGGCGGCGGCCAGGTCGCGGGTAGCGTACAGGGTTGCGCCGTCAGAGCGGAGGATGATGCAGGGCGGCATGCTGTTCTTGGTTTCCTTGCCGTTAGCGTCCTTCTCGGTAAGATCCACCACAGAGGCGCCCTCGGAGATGGTCAGCAGACCCTTCTCCTTCAGCTCGTTTACCACGCGATCCATCTTGTCATTGTAGAAGCTTTCGCCGGCGTAGCTGTCAAAGGTGACGCCAAGGAGCTTGTAAACACGCTCAGCATCCCGCAGGGTCAGGGTCTTGAACCAGTTCCACAGGCGCAGAGCCTCTTCGTCGCCGTCTTCGATCTTCTTGAACCAGGCGCGGCCTTCATCTTCCAGGCTCTTGTCCTTCTCGGCTTCTTCGTGGAACTTCACGTACAGGCGCACCAGCTCATCGATGCCGCCCTTTTCCACTTCTTCTTCACTGCCCCACTTCTTGTAGGCACAGATCATCTTGCCGAACTGGGTGCCCCAGTCGCCCAGGTGATTGATGCCCACGGTGGTGTAGCCCAGGTGGTCATAAATGCGGCGCAGGCTGTGGCCGATCATGGTGGTGGACAGGTGGCCGATGTGGAAACGCTTGGCGATGTTAATCGAGGAATAGTCAAGGCAGATGGTCTTGCCCTTGCCCAGATCAGAAGAACCGTACTTCTCGCCGGCGCTCAGCACAGCCTCAACCGTTTCTTCAGCAAAGCTGACACGGTTCAGGAAGAAGTTCAGATAGCCGTTCACGGCCTCCACGCGGGCGACATTCTCATGCTTCCAGCCTTCTGCCACGGTCTTGGCAATCACAGGCGGAGCCATGCGCAATGCCTTGGCCAGACGGAACACAGGCAGGGCATAATCGCCCATGTTGGGATCCGGCGGCACGGCCAGCAGGGGACGGATTTCTTCCGCCGTCAGCAGACCTTCGGCATTGGGCCATGTATCATGCAGCGCATCCGCAGCCAGGGATGCGATTCGGGTCATCATATCCATATCGTGTAGCGCTCCTCGCTTCAATAGTTACCAAGCTATTTTATCACATTTGCGGCACATCCGCAACCAATGAGTTCTGCTTGACAACAGAAAGGAAATGAATAAAATGATATCGTAGCGGCTTGTATCCTTTTTTCATTCATTTTGTCATCATCTTTGAGCCGCAGGACCCACTGTAAGGAGGTTTTCTATGTTTGGTCGCCGTCCGGACGGTCGCAGACTGTCCTCCATTGACCCCATTGTGCGTATTACGCCTTACCTGATGCCTATGCGCTGTGACGCTCAGGTTTTCCTGCAGCATAAGCTGGACTACGAGCAATTGGCGCGCTACATTGCCGAGCAGAGCAGCAAGGGCGAGCGGATCACGTTCATGAACATCATTGTGGCTGCCTATGTGCGTGCTGTGAGCCAGCACCCCGAGGTGAACCGCTTCATCATGAACAAGCAGTACTACTCCCGCACCAACTGCACCGTGTCCTTCACCTTGCTGAAGGATCCTCACGATGCGGAGAAGGGCGAAACCGCCGTCAAGATCAAGTTTGACCCCACGGATACCATCTACGATGTGCGTGACCGCATGGCCGCCGTGGTGGAGGCTAACCGCGGTGTGGAGAACAAGAACTTTGCAGATAAGCTGGCACGCGGCGTGCTGGCAGTGCCCGGCTTGGCCACGGTCCTTGTGGCGCTGGTTCGTCTGCTGGATCGCTACGGCCTCTGCCCCGGTGCACTGCTGGACGAACTGCCCTTCCACACGGGTATGTTCATCACCAACAACGCTTCCATTGGCTTGCACCACGTGAATCACCACATCTACAACTTTGGTTCCACCAGCCTGTTCTTCGGCATGGGCACCATCGAGCGTTCCGTGGTGATGGATAACAAGGGCAATGCCCGCATGAAGCGTTGGCTGCCCATGGGCATCACGGCAGATGAACGTGTCTGCTCCGGCGCCTTCTATGCAGGATTTTTCGCCACCATGATGGAGTGCTTCAACAATCCCAGCATCTTGGAGACGCCGCCGGAAAGTGTGAAGTACGACCCCAAGGCCGAATATCACGAGCCCAAGCCCGTGAAGGCCGCAAAGTAAGAAAATATGCAAATCGCTGTGAAGAGAAGCCACTTCCTTCACAGCGTTTTTTTATTGTTCCTAGATTTTCACGATGATCCGGCTCATTTCCTCAGGAGATTTTCTTGCCTTGTCGTCCACCCCCAGGGTGGTGAGCTTCCAAATGCCGGCCAGCTCAAAGTAGAATTCATACAGAACACTGGCAGGAGCCGCGGCTACGGCGGCATCCTATTCCGGCATGAAGTAACCATAGAGATAGAAGAAGTCGCCTGCCAGCATCACCAGGGGCACATCCTTGGCCGGATTGGGATTCTTGTAATATCGATAGGCAAACGGATGCTCCAGAATGGTGGTTGTTTGAACGGGGCGATTTGATTGATGGCTGCAAATTTCTCTTTCAGGGTCATGGTGAAATCCTTCCTTTCGGAAACACTGCGGCACACCTGTGCCATACCCTGCTCATATTAGTTTCACGGCGATTTTTCAATCACTTTGCCGCATCCTGGCACAGATCCGCAAATCTGTGCTGGTTATCGTGATGCCTATAGAAAAAGGCGATGACTCACAAGG
>CAVBFK010000198.1:0-2159 GCA_963594395.1 Lachnospiraceae bacterium | reverse complement strand
CACGTCGTCTTCCCTGGCTGTATCCGCCTATCATACGGATCTCGGTTCTCTGGAAAGGGACACGGAAACCGTGGCCAAAGAGGCCAAGGAATACGGCACAGATCGGGTGGCCATTACCGGCATGTACCGCTTTGATTACGGCAATGCGGACACCATGAAGCAGCTTGCTAAGCGGCTGAATACCGCAGGGGCAAAACTGCAGCAAAGCGGCTTGCGGCTGTTCTATCACAACCACAATGCGGAGCTCCTCCGCACAGGGAAAGACGAATGTGCCTATGACATTCTCCTGCGGGAAACCGACCCGGCGCTGGTCTTCTTCGAGTTTGACAGCTACTGGTTCGCAGACAGCGGTGCCAGCCCCCTTGCATGGATGGAGAAGCTGGGACCCCGCATGAAGCTGTGGCACATTGCAGACCGCGGAACGCGACTGAGCAAAACGCCCATGACCCCCATTCTGAAGACAGACAGTGTGGAGCTTGGCACAGGCAACATGCCCCTTGTCCAGCTCAAAGAACAGGCGCTGAAAAACGGCATCGAGTGCGTGGTGCTGGAAAGCCACCGCAACTGGATTGACAAAGATCCGGTCAAGAGCCTGGAAATCAGTGCCGAATGGTTTAAGCAAAATTGCTAACGGCAGGTGTTGATGATGAAAGCAATCAACCTGAAATGTGACCAGCTGACCGCTCCTTTGGGGATTGCTCCCCACCAGCCCATGCTGAGCTGGATTTGCGATGGCGGTATCCGACAAACGGCCTATTATATCACCGCCCATGTTCAGGGCAAATGTGTGTGGGACAGCGGCGAAGTCCGCTCCTCCACCATGCATGCACCATGCATCTACATGGGAAAGCCTCGGGAGCGCGTTTCGTGGAGCATCCGCCTCTGTGATGAAAACGGCGCGTGGGGTGAAGAAAGTTCTTCCGCCTATGAAGTCGGCCTGACCAAGGATCTTTGGAAGGCCGAGTGGATCAATCCCGAGCTGACCTTGGACGACAAGGTGCGCCAGCCGGCATCGGTATTGCGCCGCGTTTTCTCCGTGGAGAAGCCGAAGGCAAATGCCTCTGCACGGCTGTTCATCACCTGTCACGGCATGTATGAGGCGATGCTGAACGGCAAGCGTGTAGGCGACTTTGTGCTTGCCCCCGGTGTGGATGATTACAAGCAGCGCCTGCAGGTGCAGTGCTATGACGTGACCGCCCTGCTGAAGGAAGGCAACAACGAGCTTCGCGTCACCCTGGGCGACGGTCTGTACCGCGGCAACAACGGCATTGACGGCAGTCATAACCTTTCCGGCAAGGACATTGCCTTGCTGTGCCAGCTGGAAATAGACGGCGTGCCGGTGGTCTGCAGTGACGCCTCCTGGGAAGCCAGCCAAAGCGGTCCCGTTCGGGAAAATGATACCGAATTGGGTGAAACCCAGGATGCGCGGATGGAAAACATCACGGACTGGCACGGTGTGAAGACGGAGTCTTTCAGTTTCGATCCCCTGGTCTGCACGGAAAGCGTGCCGATCCGGGAACAGGAGACCTTTGCAGGCAAGCTGATCCGCACCCCCAACGGCGAGACGGTCGTTGACTTCGGGCAGAATCTGGCCGGCTACACCACGGTGACCCTGAGCGCCAAAGCCGGGCAAACCATTACCCTTTGGCACGGCGAAACCCTGGATGCCGAGGGGAATTTCACCCAATCCAATTTCGATCCCGGTGCGCGGAACAAGAACGGCGGCATTCCCCAGAAGCTGACCTTCATCTGCAAAGAAGGACTGAACACCTTCCACCCGAAGTTCTGCATTTTCGGTTTCCGCTACGCTAAGGTGGAAACGGACATTGATCTGACAGGTGCGGTGTTCACTGCCGTGGCGATTTATTCCGCCATGAATCAGACAGGCTTCTTCTCCTGCGGCAACGAGGATGTGAACCGGCTGTATGGCAACAGCCTGTGGAGCATGCGCTCCAACTTCTGCGATATTCCCACCGACTGCCCCACCCGCGAGCGTGCCGGCTGGACGGGCGATGCAGGTGCCTTTGCCCCTACTGCGGTGTACCTGGCAGACTGCTATCCCGTGCTTCGCAAGTGGCTGGCCTGCTGCCGCGATGCGCAGAAGAAAAACGGCATTGTAAGCAACATTGCCCCGGCCAACAACGTGACAGGTATTATCA
>CAVBFK010000197.1:0-12966 GCA_963594395.1 Lachnospiraceae bacterium | reverse complement strand
ACATTGTGCTGATGCTGGCGGCCGTGCTGTTTGATTTCTCTCCCGTGCTGTCCGTGATTATCGCTGGCGTGCTGGGCAATCTGCTGGTTATGGGAGGTATCAAGGGCAAATGACTTTTCTTCAGCTGTTCTGGGAATTCTTCAAAACTGGCCTGTTCGCCATTGGCGGCGGCATGGCTACGGTGCCCTTCCTGCAGGATATCGCCGTAAAGACCGGCTGGTACAATGCCGGTGACCTGGCGAACATGATCGCTGTATCCGAAAGCACCCCCGGCCCCCTGGGCGTTAACATGGCCACCTACGTGGGCTACACCGTAGGCGGCACCGTGGGCGGCGTCGGCAGTTCTCTGCTGGGCGCCCTCATCGCAACCCTGGGTCTGGTCACCCCCTCCATCATTGTGATTCTGGTGGTGGCCTACTTCCTGGACAAGTTCCGCTCCAGCAAGATTGTCAACAACACGCTCTACGGCCTGCGCCCTGCCTCTGTGGCACTGATCACCGCCGCCGGCATTGACATCATGCTCTACGCCCTGTTCCAGGTGAACAGCATTCAGGAAATTGCGCAGATGCAGGTCAGCATCAAGGGTCTGATCCTCTTCGCTGCCGTGCTGGTGTGCACTCGCTGGGTGCCGAAGCTGAAAAAGCTCCACCCCGTGTGGTTCATCGCGGCGTCGGCTGTGGTGGGTATCGTACTGCAGATGGGTGTTTAATCCAAAATAACAGAATATGACATAAACCGGGCAAGATACAAAATCTTGCCCGGTTTTTTTCGCGCAAAAAGGGGAAATGTGCATGATTTGCACATTGTGCACGCCGAATGCGCACGATATGCACGTGCTTTTGGGTCTGACTTATGCTACAATCACAGCAAAACAGGAAACGGTTGGTAATGAAGGAAGGAGGATTCGGCATCTTTACGGGTTGATGACGGAGACAGCCCCTGGAGACATTCTGCCTAAGAAGGTTCATCGGAAAACAGAAATCAACAAACGAAACAATTTGTTAAGGGGGAAGGAACATGACATTGGATGAGATACTGGCAAAAAACGGTGACGTGGCATGCATGCAGAACCTGGTTAACAAGAATATGATGGAGGGCAATTTCAGCGAATCTTTTCGCTGGGCAAGCAAGCTTGCAGAATTGGGTGATTCTACAGCCATGTATATCCTTGGCCAGCACTTTGCAATGGGTGCTGGTGTGGCGAGAGACTTCTGCAAGGCGGCAGAATGGATGCGGAAATCTGCTGAGGCAGGCGATGAAGATGCTGTAGCAATGGTGGAAAATTACGAGCAAATCATTGACGCTGCAGAAAAAGCCAAGCAGGGTGACGCACAGGCGCAGGGTATCCTTTCTGAGAAAATGATGAAGCAAGGCACCTCAAAAGTATATGGTGCAGGAGACAACTACAAGGAAGCGTTGTATTGGGCACACAAGGCAGCTGAACAGAATGATGCTCGCGGTTGCTGCGTGCTGGGTCTTGCTTATGAGCATGGACGTGGCGTGGAGGAAAATTGCACAGAAGCAATTAAATGGTATCGGCGCGCAACAGACTTGGGAAGTGCAATGGCTGCGAGCAATCTAGCCAGATTTTACGGTATGGGTATGGGTGTGCCGCAGGACGAGAAGCGCGCCTTTGAGTTGGTAAAGCTCGGCGCTGAGCGTGGAGAACCCACCGCAAAAGTCAATTTGGGAATGTGCTATGCACGAGGCTCAGGTTGTGAAACGGATCTCCATAAGGCTGTTCGCTGGCTGAAGAGCGGCAACCGAATCATGAAGGATGCCCAACTTACGCAAATTATTCAAATGCTTGAGACGCAGGAATTGTCTGAACTGCCGGTGATGAAGAAGCGGGAAGAGAAAGCAAACATGGAGCCAATTGCCGGCGAAGATTTTCGCGTGGAAGGCGGCAAGCTGCTCCGCTATACCGGTACGGAAACGGACGTGACAATTCCATCGATGCTCACAGAAATTGATGATTGCGCTTTCGAATTGAATGATACGCTGAAGAGCGTGAAGATCGTGCCGAATGTTCGCGTCATCGGCTGCGGTGCCTTTACGGGTTGTCATAAGTTGAAGAAGGTAATTTTGCCGGATACCCTGGAGGTCATTCAAGGATTTGCATTCACCAACTGTTACAAGCTGGCGGAAATCACCCTGCCGGATAGCGTGAAGGAAATTGGCGAGAGTGCCTTCATCAACTGCAGCGGCTTGCGGGAAATCGTTATTCCTGCCGGCGTGAAGGTGATCCGGGAAGGTACATTTGCAAATTGTAGAAAGCTGAAGAAGGTCGTATTGTCTGAAGGACTGGAACGCATTGAGTTTGAAGCATTTGCAGATTGTCCTGCACTGGAAGAAGTCACCATCCCCACAAGTGTGAAGCACATTGACGGCGATGCCTTTGCTGGATGCAATCAACTCAAATTGTAAAAAAACAAGGAAATTTGTATTTGCTGTAGCAGGAAAGTCTACTTGCCGCGGCGTATACAGAAAGGAGAACATATGTTGGTAGATATTGAAGAACTTCGCAGCAGATTGATGGATTACTATGGAACAGCATCATGGCCCGGGGCACAGATGGAGCTGATTCATATCCAGAATGCGGATGCGGAGGAAATCATCGAAAAAGCAGAAGAGCTGGGATGGCTGTGAATCAAGATATTTCGGAACTTGCTCGGTCGGTACTGAAGGTTAGCCGCAATACCCTTGCCATTCATCTGCGGTTTATGGACATGGCCATCAGCCGCTTGCGGTGGGTTTCTATCCCGGAAGCTGTCGCACGCAACCCTGCGTTACTACCGTTGGTTGGCACGGCGCTGGCTACCGAAGGCACGGCCATTCTGTACGACCCTGTGGCACTATGCAAGATGTACGTGTCAGAGAAGAACAGCGGGCCCCGTGCTTATCTGCACCTACTGCTGCACGGCGTGTTTCGTCACTTTTATGCCAATGCGAATGTGGATCAGAATCTGTGGGATCTTGCCTGTGACATGGCAGTAGAAGGCGTCATCAATGATCTGAATTTACCAGCGGTCATGACGTCCGGCGTACCGAATCAACAGGCGGAGCTAAAGCGCATCGCACCGAAAGTGAAGAATCTACTTACGGCAGAAAAAATCTACGCATACTTGCGCACCAATCCGCCAAAGGACAAGGAGTTTGCGCGGCTGAAGCAGTTGTTCTCGCCGGATGATCACGCTATATGGTATGCAAAGCAGCAACGGTCGGCTGTAGCGGCCATGGCGCAAGATGCTGACAACGATGATGGCAACGGTGAAAAACAACAGAAAGCGACGGGAGTTGGTGGTGGAAATCAACCCAATCAGACAGAAGACGATGGCGAAAGTCAATTTGACCAAATAGCCGACAGCGCCCGTACGCAAGCCATGATGGAGGAAATCTCGAAAGCGTGGCAGACCATTGCGGAACGCATGCAGACCGACCTGGAAACCTTCAGTAAGAAGCAGGGCGACATGGCAGGCGGCATGATGCAGAACCTTCTCGCTGTTAATCGGGAAAAGTACGACTACACATCTTTCCTTAAGAAGTTCGCCGTCATGGGCGAGGCCATGCGCATCAATGATGATGAGTTCGATTACGTCTTCTACACCTATGGCATGAATCTTTTCCCGGAAAAGCGGATGCCATTGATTGAACCTTTGGAATACAAGGATATGAAGCGTATCCGCGAGTTTGTCATTGCCATTGATACTTCCGGCTCGGTGCAGGGAAAACAGGTGCAGGCTTTTTTACAGAAGACCTACAACATTCTGCAGAGCACGGAGAGCTTCTTCAGCCGCGTGAATGTCCACATCATCCAGTGCGATGCAGACATTCAGGAGGATGTGAAGATTACCTCCCGCGAGGAGTTTGATCAGTACATGAAAACCATGACGATCAAAGGCCTTGGCGGCACGGACTTCCGCCCTGTGTTTGCACGGGTGGATGAGATGATCCGTGATAAGGAGTTTGCCAACCTAAAGGGGCTCATTTACTTTACGGATGGTTACGGAAGTTTCCCGGAGCGCATGCCAAAATACAAAACGGCTTTCGTTTTTGTGGAGGAGGGGTACGAAGTACCAGAAGTGCCGGTATGGGCGATGAAATTGGTGCTGACGAAGGAAGAAATGCAAGAGCATTGCTAGAAAGAAAGGTGGTAGCATGATACCAACGAGTGACAACCAGCAGAAATACGAGAATTACAAGATTCAGTTTCAACGGTTGGCAAAAGCGCTGGCAAACGATTTCAACCTGGAAGCAATGTTCATTGAGTACGCCATTATGGAGGATCGAACGGAATCGGTTCTTCGGCATGCTGGTCTATGGGAAGCATACGTGAAGCACATAAAAAACCGTATGCCAACCATAGATACAAAAATCAGGTACATAGAGAAGTGCGCAGAGGACAAGAAGTCCATGCTTCACCGGTATTTTGAAGATGATTTGCTTCAAGATGTACTGGAATGGAAAGAAAAGCGTAATCGCATGATTCATGCTTTGCTGAAGCAAAAGTTTGAGACTGGTGAAATCAAATCTCTAGCGGAGCAAGGCAATGAGCTGGTGAAAAAACTGCGTACAAGAGTAGGAAACTGTAATCGTATGCTTGAACGACAAAGGAAGGTGGAAAGGCAAGATGAAGTTCGAAATTGAAGATGGTGTTTTGAAAAAGTGCTGGGGAGACGCTGAGAACGTTACAATCCCTGAGGGCGTGACAAGCATTGAATATGCTGCGTTCGAAGACTGTAAAAATCTAACAAGCATCACTATCCCTGAGGGCGTAACAAGTATTGGAGATTGTGAGTTCAGATGGTGCAAAAATCTGACAAGCATCAACATACCTGAGAGTGTAACAAGCATCGGGTTCTATGCGTTCGAAGACTGTAAAAATCTAACAAATATCACCATCCATGAGGGCGTAACAAGTATTGGAAATTGTGCGTTCAAAGGCTGTAGTAGCTTGACCAGTGTTAACATTCCAGAGAGCATAACGAGCATTGGAAAACGTGCGTTCGCGGGCTGTAGCAACCTGACAAGCATCACCATACCTGATAGTGTGACAAGCATCGGAGATAGGGCATTTAATGGATGCGCAAAGCTAACTGACAGTCAAGGCTTAGTTATTGTAAAAAATGTACTATATGGCTATTATGGAGGAAAGAAGTTGTCATTCCAGAGGGCGTAACAAGCATTGGAAGAGGGGCATTTGAGAATTGTGAAAATCTGACAAGCATCACTATCCCCAACGGTGTGACGAGCATCGGCGAAGAAGCATTCTTGGAGTGCCGCAACCTGACGAGTATTAACATTCCAGAGAGCGTAACGAGCATTGGAAATGGTGCGTTCAAGGGCTGTAGCAATCTGACAAGCATCACCATACCTGACAGTGTGACACGCATCAGAGGTCGTATGTTTTGGCTCTGCAGCAACCTGACAAGCATCACCATTCCTGATAAAGTGAAAAGGATTGAAGGATGGGCGTTTCGTGACTGCAGTAACTTGACAAGCATCACCATCCCTGATAAAGTGAAAGAGATTGAAGATGGTGTGTTCAGTGGCTGTAGTAACCTGACAAGCATCACCATCTCCGCTAGCGTAACAAGTATCGGAAATTCTGCGTTCGAGGATTGTAAAAAATTGAAAAGCATCAACATTCCAGAGGGAGTGAGAAGCATCGGTGATTCTACGTTCAGTGGTTGTAGTAGCTTGACAAGCATTACCATCCCCACTAGCGTAACAAGTATCGAAAATTCTGCGTTCAAGGGTTGTAGGAAATTGAAAAGCATCAACATCCCTGACAGTGTGACAAGTATCGGTGATTCTGCATTCCATGGATGTTCGGAACTTGCTGACAATCAAGGATTTGTTGTCATTCGCAATGTGTTACACTATTATGCTAGCAAAAAAACACATGCTAATATTCCGGAGGGCGTAACAAGCATTGAAGATTATGCATTTGAAAACTGCGACAATCTGACGAGTGTTGTTATACCAGATAGCGTTATAAATGTTGGAAATAGAGCATTCTATGGTTGCAAAAAAGTGCAGGAGCTCAGAATATCTTCACCGCTTGCAGCGCAATTGTCTGAAATTTTCCCGATAACGGAAAAAATGGCTGTCGTTCACACTGATGATATGACTGACCTTAGCACAAAATGGCGTCCGGGTGCCGCCGTTGGTTTTGCGAAAGATCAACGCAGTTGCATAGACGAAAACGGAAGAAAGTATGTAAGTTACGTCAAGAAAAACGCTGTGAAGTTGATGAGTGTGGCAATAGAGTACCCGGAACTGTTTTGGCTGATGCTTCGCGAAAAATTGATTGCAGCCAAGGATCTGGAGGCATGCACCAAAGTCATACAGGATAGCGGTAATACGGAGTGCATGGCGGCAATACTAGACTATGCCAACGGTTCTGTTTCTGAAGAGGACAAGGCAGAGGTGCAAGCTAAGAAGGAAGAACGCGAAGCACGGATAATGAATTTCATGCTTGATGTCGAAAAACTGGAAATGTTGACGGGGAAAACCTTTGCAGCGACAGGCAAATTGAAGACTTTCAAAAATAGAAAAGAACTGAAGGATTGTCTGACTGCCTGCGATGCAAAGCTGACAGAAACACTCTCGAAAAGCGTAAACTATCTCATCACCAACACGTCGGACTCTGACCCGGAGAAAAACAGACGTGCCAAGGAACTTTGCATCAAGTGCATCACGGAGGACGAATTCAACGAAATGATCGGCCGCCGCGTGGGGGGTAAAGAAAGCTGCTTATGAACATCAAGCAAGCCAAGGAGCAAATCAAGAATGCCATGACGGCGTACTTTACCAAGGATGCCGGTGGTGAGTACATCCTGCCGGCGCACCAGCAGCGGCCTGTTTTCCTGATGGGCGCGCCGGGTATTGGCAAAACGGCCATCATGGAGCAGGTAGCCAGCGAAATGGGTGTTGCCCTGCTCAGCTATTCCATGACCCACCACACCCGCCAGTCTGCCCTGGGTCTGCCGTTTATTGTGCACAAGAGCTACCAGGGCGGCGCGGTGGAATGCGATGTCAGCGAGTATACCATGAGCGAAATCATCTCTTCCATCTATGACCTGATGGAGGAAACAGGAATCAAAGAGGGAATCCTCTTCCTGGATGAAATCAACTGTGTCAGTGAAACCCTTGCTCCGGTCATGCTGCAATTCCTGCAGTATAAGGTTTTCGGCCGCCATCGCGTTCCGGAAGGATGGATTGTGGTTACGGCCGGCAACCCGCCGGAGTACAACAATAGCGTGCGGGAGTTCGACATCGTTACCTGGGATCGCCTGAAGCGCATTGACGTAGAGCCGGATTTTCAAATCTGGAAGGAATACGCGGTGGGCGCTGGCGTGCATCCTGCCATTACCAGCTATCTGGAGATCAAACCTGCAAATTTCTATCACGTGCAGTCCGGCGTAGACGGCAAGAGCTTTGTGACTGCTCGCGGTTGGGAAGATCTTTCCCGCATGATTCGCCTGTATGAGATGAACAAAATTCCTGTGGATAAGCTCCTCATTAGTCAGTATCTGCAGGATGGGAAGATTGCCGCTGACTTTGCCCAGTATTACGACCTGTTCTGCAAGTACCGCAGTGATTACCAGGTGGCAAGCATCCTGGAGGGCAAAGCTTCTGACGAGATCAAGCAGCGTGCCAAGAAGGCCAAGTTTGACGAGCGTCTGGCGTTAATTGGCCTGCTTCTGGATGCTATGCATACCAGCGTGCAGGATGTCATGGACGAATATGCGGCAAGCAACAAGCTCATGGATGCCGTCAAGGCCTTCCGCATGAAGCAGGTGCGGGAAAAACTGTCACTGGCAGATGCTGTTAATGCTACAATCGACGATAAGCGGAAAGAGCTTGCAGCCGGCAAACGCGCTTCCTCTCTGTCTGCGCAGGATCAGCGTGTACTGCGCAAGCTGATTGAGTGGATGCAGGAAGAATTCAAACTGTTGGCAGGAGTTGCAGATGCAGAAGCTTTCCCTGTGCTGAAAAAGGATTTTGACGCGCGGGTAAAGAATCTCAAAAAGGATGCGGAAGAGACCGGCAAACAAATGAGCAACCTGTTCCTTTTTGCTGAAGATGTCTTTGGCGAAGGACAAGAAATGTTGATCCTTGTGACAGAGCTGACCGCTGCCAAAGATACGGCGGACTTCATCAGCAAGTTTGGCTGCAAGGAGTACTTCCGGCACAATAAGGATCTGCTGTTGTATGAGCGCCAGGGTGAAATTGCCCAGGCACTGAAGCAAATATCACTGGATGAATAACATAGGAGGTAGAAAACGTGTTGAAAATCTTTGTCACAGGGGACAACCATATCGGGAAGAAGTATGACAAGCATGAGAAAGCCGCAAAGCTTGTCCAATGCCGAATGGATGCGTTTGACAGCATGGTGGAAAAGGCCAACCAGGAAGCGTGTGACCTGTTTGTCATTACGGGTGATCTGTTTGACAAAACCTATGGTATTACTGCACAGGTGATGAAGGACTTGATGAAGAATCTGGCTGAGTTCCACGGTACGGTGGCTGTCCTTCCGGGAAACCATGATTTCTACGATGCCGATGATCCGAAGGTTTGGAAGCAGTTCGAAAAGGAACAGGCGGATAATGTTCTGCTCTTGAACAACTACAGGCCGTACAGCGTGCCCGTTGGCGATGAAACTGTTGTGCTGTATCCTGCATTTTGCAAAACACTGCATTCGAATGCCAACGAAAACAATCTCGGCTGGATCAAGAACACGGCCATTGAGCAGGACGGTGCCTATCATATCGGCATTGCCCACGGCGCTGTGGAAGGCGAAACCATTGACAACGAGGGCAAATACTTCTGCATGACCCGTAAGGAGTTGGAGAGCATTCCGGTAGATGTGTGGCTCCTTGGTCACACCCATGTACCCTTCCCGAAGAATCTGACGGAAGAATTCAAGCCTTGCGAGAAGATTCTGAACCCCGGCACGCATGTGCAGACAGATGTGAATTGCAACACGGAAGGCCTGTGCTTCATCGTGGAAATCGGTGATGATAAGAAGGTCTGCGCCAAGAAATTCGTATCCGGCAATATGCGCTTCTACCGTGAGACGGTGACCATTTCTGCAGGAGAGATGGAAGAAGATCTTGATCGTGTGCTTGCAAAGATGGGCGATAACAGCGTGGTGGAGCTTATACTGCAAGGTGCGGCAACGGAGGACGAGTACGCGAGACGTGTCGTAATGATGGAAGAAAAGTGTGCTCGGTTTGTGGAATACAAGTTTGACGATTCTGCACTGAGCAGACTGATTACGCCCGATATGGTGACGAGGGAGTTCCCGGAAACATCATTCTCGGCTCGATTGCTGACGGCACTGATGGACGAACCGAAGGAAGCACAGTTGGCTTATGAACTGCTGCAGGCCTTGAAGGAGGGCAAGTAACATGAAAATCACAGAGATTTCCTGCGACCAGTTTGCGGGTATTCGAGATCGGCAGATTTCCCTTGCAGATGGCATCAATGTCATCTATGGCAAGAATGAAAGCGGCAAGAGCACGCTGGTGAATCTGCTCTATAGCCTGCTGTTCCAGGATGCCAAGCTGGATGGCAGAAGCAACAAGGATTTTAAGGAGCAGTATTTTCCCACACAAACAAAAGCGGGGACGCGCACTGCCGATTCCATTGACGGCAAGCTAAAGCTGACGACGGAAAATGGTGCATATACTCTTACGAAAGTGTGGGGCGCTGAAAAGGAATGCAAGCTTTCAGCACCGGAAAATGTATTCCGCAGTCAGGATCAGGTCAATGAGGAGTTGAAGAAAGTCCTTCAGTACGGTGCAGGCGTTTATAAGGATATGCTGTTTGCTTCTCAGCACAATATGGATTTATCTTTGGAAAAGATTATGAGTGCCAAAGACGAAACCGAGGCTAAGAAGGAACTTGCTAAGGTTCTGGCACAGGCTTTTGCTGAAGGTGACGGCATTACCATGGACGCCATTGAAAAGGAGATAAAAGCCAAGATAGCGGAAATTGAGGGAAAGCATTGGGATGCTGAACGGGAACGGCCTCAACGTAATGCTGAAGAGTGGAAACGTGATGTAGGTGAAATCCTGAAAAGGTACTATGCGTTAGATAAGTGCAACCGTGAATATAAAGAAGTGCTGGATGCAGAAGAAAACCTCAAAACTGCTGAAAGAAACTTCAATGCTAGTGAACAGAAAGTTCAGGTTGCGCAGAATGCGTACGATGCCTTTAACAAGTATGCGAGCCAGCTGAAGAACTATAATACTTTGGCTGAAGCACAGGAACGTACGAAAAGCGATTTGAAGGATGCAACAAAGGCGGAACAGGAGTGGCCGTTGCTAGTCCAAAGGCTTGCAACAGCAAGGGCACTGAAGACGGAGCAGGAGAACCGTGCTAAGCTTGATCGCTTCGATAAGGTGAAGGCAATCAAGGAAGAAAAGGACAAGCTAGAGGCAAGCATTGCCGGCAAGAAGTGCCCAACAGATGTGGAAATCAAGGGCATTGAGAATGCAAACGAAAAAATCAAAAAGCTCCAAAACAAGCTGTGCGGTATGAACATCACCGCGGCTATCCGCATGCTTAACGGGCAGAACGTGGAGATTATGTCTCTGCGTACAGGCGAGCCTATTGGGTTGACGGATGATGTAGCGAACATTTCCGAAGCCGTGAAGATTACCATCCCCGGCGTGATGGAGATGCAACTGGTTCCGGCAGATGTGGATGTAGCCGATATTGAAAGCAAGATTGCTGAGGAGCAAAAGAAAGTCGAGACTATTTTTGCCGCATATGCAGTTCATGACATTGAAAAATTGCGGAAATTGGCGGGCGAGGTGCACGACGTCGAAAAGAACATTGCCATTCAGGAGAAACTCTTGAATTCGGCATTGGGTGCAGACCAATATGAAGCACTGGAAGCAGAAGCGAACACGGTTCCCTCCAATGTACGCTCGAAAGCTGAAATTGACCAAGCTATCGATGATCTTTGCATGGGGCGCAGTGTTGAAGCAACTATCGGTCGTATGGAGTCCGATGAGAAGCAGTATGCGGAGAAGTACGGCAGTACGGGCGCTATGGCTGGGATAATCTCTGGGCTGGAAGAAAAACTGAAGAAGGTACAAGCAGATCTTTCTGCCGTGGAAAATATTCCGGAGGAGTATCGCGGAATTTCTGACTCGGAGGAGTATCTCGATGAATTGAAGAAGAAGCTGGAGGATGCCAATAAAGATCACCAGAATGCAATCGGGCAAAAAGCTTCTGCAGAAGCAGATATGAAGGACAAGGACGTTGAAGCAGCTAAAGAAGAAAAGGAAGATGCTGAACGGGCCTTTGAAGAAGAAAAGAACCTGCTGAAGCACTGGAAGCATATCGAAGAAGTTTTCCAGGAGTTGAAGGCCAGCGTCCAGAATAACCCGATGCAGGATCTGGCGGAATCGTTTACGAAGTACCTGAGCATCATTTCTGCCAATAGGGTTTCCTCGGAATCTCAGAATCCTAACAAGCTGGATGTGGCAATTTACAGCGATGGTAGACTGGTGGACTACGGCAAGCTGTCTGAAGGCACAAAGGAAACGGTGTCGCTCGCTTTCCGCCTGGCGGTGCTGGATCACTTGTTTCCTGACGGCGGCGGTGTCATCGTGCTGGATGATCCTCTGACGGATATGGACGCCGAGCGCGTAGCACAGTCTTGCGAGCTGATCAAGAAATGCGCGGAACGTCATCAGGTGATCTTCCTGACCTGCAGAGAAGACTATCTGAATATGCTGAACGGCAACGTGATCAATCTGTAATGCAACCGGAAGGTCCAAACAAAAAGGTTCTGCGAGCCGCTGATGAACCGGCGGCTTGCAGAACCGAAATTTTCTTATGCTGTTTTCTACACTCTATCACGCATACAGCGGATAGTTGCGCATCAGGGCTTCTACTTCCTGCTTCACTTCGGGGCAGGCGGCTTCGCCTTCGCGCACAACCCGTGCAATCCAGTGGGCAACCATGGCCATCTGCTCTTCCTTCAGGCCGCGAGTTGTGGCGGCAGGCGTACCGACGCGGAGACCGCTGGTGACGAAGGGACTGCGGGTTTCATTGGGCACGGTGTTCTTGTTAACGGTGATGTTGGCTTCTTCCAGCCAGCCTTCCAGTTGCTTGCCGGTCACATCCTTGCCGGTGAAATCCAGCAGGAGCAGGTGATTGTCCGTGCCGCCGGACACCATGCGAATGTCTTCTTCACGGAAGGCATTTTCGAGCGCCTTGGCGTTGCAGATAATCTGCGTCTGGTACTCCTTGAATTCCGGCTTCAGTGCCTCGCCAAAGCAAACGGCCTTTGCCGCAATGATATGCTCCAGCGGGCCGCCCTGGGTGCCGGGGAAGATGGCTTTGTCGATGGCTTTGGCATACTGCTCTTTGCAGAGGATCATGCCGCCACGAGGCCCGCGAAGGGTCTTGTGGGTGGTGGTGGTCACAAAGTCTGCGTAAGGGACGGGGCTGGGATGCAGTCCCGTGGCAACGAGGCCTGCAATGTGCGCCATATCGACCATTAGCAGGGCGCCCACTTCATCAGCAATTTCGCGCAGTTTGGCGAAATCAATGATGCGGGGATAGGCCGATGCACCGGCAACGATCAGCTTCGGCTTGCACTCCAGTGCCACCTGACGGACGGTCTCGTAATTCAGCGTTTCAGTTTCAGGATCCACGCCATACGGCACAAAGTGGAAATACTTGCCGCTGATATTGACGGGGCTGCCGTGGGTCAGATGTCCGCCGTGGGAAAGGTTCATGCCCATGACGGTATCGCCGGGCTGCAGCATGGCAAAATAAACGGCCATGTTTGCCTGAGCACCGGAGTGCGGCTGAACATTAGCATGCTCAGCACCGAAAAGTTGACAAGCACGATCACGCGCCAGATTTTCCACAATGTCAACATATTCGCATCCGCCGTAATAGCGGTGTCCGGGATAACCCTCTGCGTACTTG
>CAVBFK010000196.1:0-5752 GCA_963594395.1 Lachnospiraceae bacterium | reverse complement strand
GCATAGCATCCCCATGCCTGAGCCGTGTAAACGATGGTATCAATCATCTCGGCATTCAAGCCGGCAATCTCAATAATGCCGTAGCCGGAGGGGAAGAGGTCGCCGTCGTCGTCCTGCTCTTCCAGCCAAAGCATGGACTTATGCACCAGGGGCATCAGCTCGCGGATCAGGCTGTCATCGCCCGTCCACTGCCAGTAGTGCCACAGGGCAGTGACATAGTGCGCCGTCTCCTGGGTGTTGCCGGGGTTGGAGCAAATGCCGTAGGTGTTGATTTCGTGCACAATGCGGCCGTTGCCGTTCACCTTTTCGGAATAGTCGGCCAGCAGTTTCAGGGTTTCCCGTGCCAATTCATACTGACCGATGGCCAGCAGGCCTTGAATGGCATAGCAACTGTCGCAGCCGAACCACCAGGGATATTCGGGCATGCCTGCCGTCAGGCCGCGGCCGTACTTGCCGGACTTCACGGTGAGCCAGTCGGTGTTTACCTTCACCCAATCCCATACCGTGGCAAAGTGCTCGTCGCCCACTTCCAGCTCACTGCGCCGGAGGAGCTTCTCATAGTGCTCCTCTTTTTCCTTGCGGAAATCCACCGGCGCCAGAAGAGCGGCCATGCGGTCGTTCATTTCTTCTTCCGATTCGGCAGAGCCCGTCAGGAAGAAGGTCAGCGTCTTCTCTTCCTGGGGCTGCAGGGTGACGTGGTAGACCGCCGAGAAGGACACGCCCTTGCCCCGCGTTACCTGCGGACCGAAGAACTGTCCCACCCGAACGTCATCGGGCTTTTCACCGCAGTGAACCGCCACATGCCAGGGATTCTTGTCGTCCTTGGCGGTGAAGGTGCAAGTCTTTTCGTTCCACGCGCCGTGATCCTCACCATATTCGCAGAAGCCGCTGTCCAGGCAGAACCAGGCGGGGTACAAATCCGTGCGGGCAAGGAACTCAATCTCCGTTTCCCGGGGCATTTCCGCGTGGTTGACAAAGGTGTAGGTGACCACCACGCCGGGGGCAGACTCCGGGGCAAGGTGACTGCGGTGAATGGTCACGTTGGTGTGACCCAAACCGTTCAGATAATCGAAGGTGACTTCGCCGGGCGTGCAGGTGCAGCGGTCGGCCAGAATCCAGGTATCCACGTTCTCCGTGGATTGATCCTTGAAGCGGAGCCAGAAGCCGTCCAGCAACTTAATGGGGTGCATCCACAGTCCGCCCATCTCGCCTTCGCTGTGGTGGCCGAAGTCGGGGAACATGCCGTCTTCCGAAGAAATAAGCTTGGCATACTCGCTGGAGCAGAGGGTTTTGGGGGTCGGCGTGTTGGTGGAAAAGACCATAGGCTTGTTCATTGTCATAACTTCCTTTGGCTACAGGAGCCATTCAATTTTGCCCTGACAACAGCAATGCCACTGACACAGCAGGGTGGTCGGTGGCATTGCAAAGTATCCGATTGAGAAATTAACCCTTGGTGCCGCTGGAGATGGAGATACCGTTGATGATGTAGTCCTGTGCCACAAAGAAGAGGATCAGCACAGGGAGCATCACCAGCACGGTGGCGGCCATCAACAGGTTCCACTTGCTGGTATACAGACCCTTGAAGAAGCTCAGGCCCAGTGCCAGGGTGTACTTATCAGCATCGTAGAGGTAAATCAGAGGACCGTTGAAGTCGTTCCAGCTGCCCATGAAGGTGAACACGGTAATGGCCATCAGCACAGGCTTGCACATGGGCATCATAATCTGCAGGAAGCTGCGGATGGGGCCTGCACCGTCGATGGTGGCGGCCTCGTCGAAGTCCTTCGGGATGCCGCTCATGTAGGAACGGATAAGGAACACGTTGTAGCCGCTGGTGGCGAAGAAGGCGGGGATCGTCAGGGGCAGGAAGGTGTTCACCCAGCCCATCTGGCGATAGAGCAGATACTGAGGAATCATGGTGATCTGTCCGGGGATCATCATGGTGGCCAGCAGAATCAGGAACCACACGCGCTTGCCCTTGAAATTGTAGCGGGAGAAGCCGTAGGCTACCAGGGAGCAGCTGATGACCTGACCGATGACGTTAGGCACCACGATAATCATGGTGTTGCCCAGGTAACGGAAGAAGTCAATGGAGGTCACTGCACTGTAGAAGTTATTCCACTGCAGGGTGGTGGGGAAGAACTGGCCGTTGTAGACTTCGCTGTCAGGCTTCAGGGCCATGCAGACCGTCCACACCAGAGGAATGAGCACCAGAATGCTCAGTGCAATAAGGATCAGCATGACCAGCGCGTGGCCGACCCGGGACAGGACGCTTACATGCTTCTTGTGTGCTTTGCTTGTAACTGCAGTCATGGTTGTCTTCCTCCTTTCGTCAGATCTTATCGTCATTCTGATAGTAGACCCAGAAGCTGGAGGAACGAATCACCAGCAGGGTGAAGAACAGAATGATGATAAACATGATCCATGCCAGTGCGGAGGCATAGCCCATCTTCAGATCCTTGTAGGCCTTGGTGTACAGGTACAGGTTGTAGAAGAGGGTGGAGTTCAAAGGGCCGCCCTCGGTCATCACGAAGGCCTGGGTGAAGTACTGGAAGGAGCTGATGACAGCCATCACCATGTTGAAGAAAATGGTGGGGGTGATCATGGGCAGGGTAATCTTGAAGAAGCGCTGCACGGAGTTTGCACCGTCGATGGAGGCGGCCTCGTACAGATCCTCGCTCACGCCCTGCAGACCGGAAAGGTAAATGATGATCGTGTTGCCGATGCCCCACACGCCCATGAGGATCAGGCCGTACAGCGCCGTTTCGGGGTTGTTCAGCCAGGCAGGGCCTTCAATGCCGATGAGCGCCAGACCCTGGTTGATCAAGCCGTCCTTGCCCAGGATCTGCGACCAGATCATGGAGGAAGCAATGGTGGGGATAATAGACGGCAGGAAGAAGATCAGGCGGAACATGTGCATGCACTTGACACGCATGTTCAGCAGCATAGCAATCAGCAGGGAGGTCAGCTGATACATGGGGATGGAGATCAGGCAGAACTTGAAGGTGACTTCCAATGCCTTATAGAACTTCTTGTCTGCGAAGATCTTCTCGAAATTCTGGAAGCCCACAAACTTGATGGTGGACAGGCCGGTGACGATGTCCCACTTGCAGAAGGACAGCACCAGGGAGAACAGCATAGGAATCAGCGTAAACAGGAACAGGCCGATGAGCCAGGGCGTAATGAAGCCGTAGCCGATGCGGTTTTGTCTGCGGGCGGCTTTGCTCATGGTGTGCTTGCCCGCGGTCTTTGCCATTGACATAGGAAAATCCTCCTTCTGATCGTTCGCTCTCCATGCGTCCGGCACGGAAGATGGGGCGGATCATGATTCTCTGCCGATGATGATTCAGCAGGGGTTTCGCCCTGCGGGGTGTCTGTTTGAAAGGATCGCTCCGCAGAGCGAAATCTCTGCTGTTCACAAATAAAAATAAAAGGGAAATCCGATATCATAATGAAATGGGCCAGACCAGCCAAATACTGATCTGGCCCAAGGATTATAGAAGTTTGCGAAGGAGATTACTCCTCAGCCATGGCCTCGGCCACTTCAGCCACAGCATCGTTCAGGATATCCTCCACGGTGCCGTCGTTGTACTGCACGCGCTCGAAAGCGTTGGAGAAAGCGGTCACAGCAGCGTTGCCCATAGCACCGCGCAGGCCAACAGGCTGCACAGCGTACTCCAGGCTGTCCAGGATGCCCTGGTTTGCTTCGCCGTAGTCAGCACGCATTGCGTCCAGCAGAGAGGTGCTGGTAGGCAGAGCAGCGGTGTACTTCATGCGCAGCTCGGAGCACTCGGTGCCGGTCAGAGCCTTGATAACTTCCCAAGCAGCTTCGGGATTCTTGCACTGAGAGCTGATGGCGAAAGCGGAAGCGCACAGGTAGCCAGCGTGGTTGCCGGGAATCAGAGCGGTGCCGTAGTTCACACCAGCGGTTTCATAAGTGGACTTGTCCCAAGCACCGGAGATGGTCATGGCCAGCTTGCCGTTGATCAGCATAGCGCTGGTGGAACCGAAGGTATCCTGGTCAGCAGCGTCAGGGGAGATACGGTCATCGCCCACGGAGAAGCCAACATACTCGCTCAGAGCAGCAGCCATCTCAGCACTGTTCAGGTAGCCTTCCACAGAGGTGCAGTCCTCGTTGACAATGTCCAGGCCCTTGGAGGTCATGTAGGACAGAGCAGCGTAGGTCCAGCTCTGAGCGTTGAAGCCGAAGCAGGCATAGGTGCCGTCGTCGTTCTTCACGGTCAGCTTCTTAGCAGCAGCGATAGCGTCGTCCCAGGTCCAGTCAGAGGTGGGATACTCAACGCCGTACTCGTCGAACACGTCCTTGTTGTAGAACAGGCACAGGGGGTTGTAGTCACGCACCAGGTAGTACTGGTTGCCGTTGATGTTGCCGAAGTTGTACAGAGCTTCGTCCATCTCGTTAACCCACTCGGTGTCGTTAGCGATCAGGTCGTTCAGGGACAGGGGCATGTTTGCGCTGACCCACTTGTAGAAGTCGCCTTCACCGGAAGCGAAGATGTCATAGCCTTCGCCGGAGGAGAAGGAGGTCAGCAGACGATCGCCGTAGCCATCGCTGGGCACCACGTCGTACTGGATCTCGATGTCATCATGTTCTGCATTGAACTTCTTGATCATCTGCACTTCGGCGTCGTCCTCAGAGAGTTCGCCCCACCAAGTTACGCGGATGATGGTCTTTTCGTCCTCAGCATTGGCAAAAGAAGCGATGCTGAGTACCATGGTAAGAGCCAGAACCAGAGCCAGGATCTTTTTCATGGAAAGATTCCTCCTTTTTATTTCAAAGACGCAGAGATGGTTGCGCCTTTGGTACGGGATCCTGCTTCAGGGAGGGAAAACGTCGTTTCATCTTGTATGGACTCACAATTTGAAAACGTTTCCTTCTGTTGAAGCTTGTTCTTGAAACGGTGAAAGCCTTACGTTTTTGCCGGTGATGCTTAGTTTACCATGCTTTTTGCCATTCTGGCAGAAAGCAGCGATCTTTTTCGCATCATTGCAAACTCATATAGAAAGCTTCATGTCGTTTACGGATAAAATTATACCACGTTTGTGCAATTTGTAAAGAGGTTTTTGAAACTTTTCTTCGTTTCTTTACGGAAACGAATGTTTCAATATTGAAACTGTATAACGATTGTTTCCGTAAACATGGGATTCGCAAAGGGTCAGCAGTTGCCAAGAACGCCCATGTAAGCTATACTTGCCATGGAGGTGATGATGTGAAATCCCTTTTGCAGAAATACCGTGAGCAGATCCTCTATGTTGTTTTCGGCGGACTGACCACGCTGGTGAACCTGGTGGTCTACTACCTGTGCGACCTGTGCGGCATGGCCACCGTGCCCGCTACGGCCATTAGCTGGGTGCTGTCCGTGCTCTTTGCCTATGTCACCAACCGCCGCTGGGTGTTTGAAAGCAAGGTGCAGGGTTTTCCGCAGGTGATGAAGGAAATGGGGAATTTCTTTCTGTGCCGCGCCCTTTCCGGTTTGATGGACTTGGGCATTATGGCATTGTTCGTGGATGTCCTGCACTGCCCCGGCATGGTGGTGAAGGTCCTCTCCAACGTGCTGGTGATTATCGTGAATTACGTGGCCAGCAAGCTCTTAATCTTCAAGAAAAAGTGAACGAAAAAAGGGGGAAGCCGCCAAACCGGGCAGCTTTCCCCTTCTTCTATGTCGGAAGATCTTATTGATTGGAAGATTCTGTGCTTAGCCGATGTCGATGTTTTCGCCCACCAGACCCACAA
>CAVBFK010000195.1:0-3064 GCA_963594395.1 Lachnospiraceae bacterium | reverse complement strand
GCCGAAAACGCCGGACTTGGTCAGAATGCCGGACAGCAGTGCGCTAGCCGGGGCAGGCGCAACAGGGTGTGCTTTGGGCAGCCAGATGTGCAGCGGGAAGAGGCCGGCCTTGGCCGCAAAGCCGAAGACCACCAGCCAGGCCGCCACTGTCACGGTGGGGGAGGCGGAAGCTCCGCCCAGTGCGGTGCGCAGTCCGTCAAAGCTCAAGGTGCCCAGCTCGTTCCACAGCATGAACAGACCCATCAGCGTGGTCAGGCCGCCGAGCACTGCCACAGCCAGGTACGTTCCTGCGGCACGCATGGCGCCGGGGGTCTCTTCATGAGCCACCCACACGTAGCTGGTCAAGGACATGATTTCGAAGAAGATGAAGGTGGAGTACAAGTCATCGGACAGGAACACGCCGAGGGTTGCACCCAGGGTCATTAGGTTGAAGAAGTAATACCGATTGCGGTTGTGATAGTGGGCAAAGTACTCCTTGGAGAAGATGCCCGTCATCATCCACATGAAGGAAGCCACCAGCGCGTACAGGCTACGGAAGCCGTCTACGCTCAGGTGCAGACCCAACCCGCAGAAGCCTTCCAGCGTGAAGCTGCCGGTTTGATTCCACAGGAAGGCACAGGCGACGCAGGTGACAATGCCGACGATGGCCACCAGATTGTCTCGTACCGGCTTCGAGTAGCGGCCAACGATGTAGCATACCAGTGCCATGACCATTGGTCCGAAGCAAAGAATAGGCAGTAGAGCCATGGAAAAATCTCCTTTCAGGGGAGTTACGGTTCCGTTAGAAAATCAAACCGGAGGCAACGTTGCGCAGGAAGGTCACCAGCGGCTGGCTGTAAACGCCCAGGCCAATGATCGCGATGATCAGCACCGTCAGGGGCAGTTTCATCATCCAGCTGGGGTCGTGCTTTTCTGCCGTGAGGGAAGCAAGTTCCGGGTTTACCGGACGGAAGTACATGGGGCCGGCCACGCCAAAGAGGTAGATAGCCGTCAGGATGGCGGAGATGATCAGCACCACCACAGCCACAATGCCCATGGGAAGACCGGTGCCGGCGGCGGCCGTCAGCAGGTTCCACTTACTTACGAAGCCGCACAGCGGGGGAATACCCACCATGGCAACGGAACCGATGGTGAAGACGGCGCAGGTGAAAGGCATCACCTTGCCGAATCCGCGAAGATCCTGCACATACTCCTGCTCGGTTTTCACCAAGATGGCGCCGGCGCAGTAGAACAAGGTGATTTTCATCAGACCGTGAAGCACCAGGTGGCTCAGGCTGCCCACCATACCGTCAGGTGTCATCAAGGAGGCGCCCATAAGCATGTAGCTCAGGTTGCTGATGGTGGAGTAAGCCAGACGGCGCTTGAAGTGCTGTTCCTTCACAGCCATGCCGGAACCGTACAGGATGGTGAAGCAGCTCAGCACCAGCACCACCGTCTGCACCCAGGAACCATACAGAAGATCGGTGCCGAAGACGTAGTAGATGACACGCAGCACCGCATAGGCACCGGCGTTTACCACGGCTACGGCGTGGAGCAAGGCGGTTACGGGGGTGGGAGCAACGGAGGCGGCAGGCAGCCAGGCGTGCATGGGGAAGAGGGCTGCCTTGGTGCCGAAGCCGATGAACGCCAGCAGGAACACCGCACGGAGCAGATTTTCCTTGCCTGCGATCAGGGCGGGGTTCAGAATGCCGCCCAGGGTGAAGTCAGCGTTCAGGCCGTAGTAGATGGAGAAGATCAACCCGATGAAGGCCAGTGCGGCACCGCCGATGGAGTAGTACACGTACTTGCGGCCGGCGTGAATGCTGAGCGCATCTTTCTTGTGCACCACCAGCGGAAGGGTGATCATGGTCAGGCATTCGTAGAACACGTACAGGGTGAACAGATTGGCGGCCATGGCAATGGCCAGCGTTACACCATAGGTCATGGTGTAGAAGGCGAAGAAACTGTTGGGTCTCTCCTCATGGGTCATGTACTCAAAGCCGTACAGGGAGGCCAGAGGCCACAGGAGAGAAATCAGGCCGGCAAAGACACAGCTCATGCCATCTACCTTGAAGGACAGTGCCAGGGTGTCCGTCATGTGGTAGAGCACATAGGTTGCATCGGTGCGGTTAAGCAGCGAGATCCATACCAGCACGGAGGTGGCCAGGACCACTGCTTCTACATACAGGCCGCGGCTCTTCACCGTCTTGAAACGGAACAGCGGGAGAATTGCGCCGCCGATGATGGGCAGCAGCAACATCAAATACAGTAGCATGGGAACGCCTCCTTTCTTACATCAGTGTTCCAACCAGGGTGGTGAACAGGTTGGTCAATGCATTGGGGAACATACCGAAAACGACCATCAGCACGGTCAGAAGCACCAGCGGAATCAGCATGACGTAGGTCGGTTCGCACTTGGTGTAGACCTTGACCTGGCCGGCATCGTCCTTACCGGTGAAGAAGCCGTGGATGCTGATGGGCAGCAGGTAAGCGGCCGTCAGCAGGGCACTGGCCAGCAGAACGGCAGGTGCCAGATAGCGGAAGAAGTCTGCAACGCCCGTCATGCTCAGGGCACCCTCAGCCAAGTACCACTTGCTGATGAAGCCCAGGCACGGGGGAATGCCCACCAGGCCGATGCTTGCAATGGTGAAGCACCACATGACCACGGGCATCTGCTTGCCGATGCCTTCCAGCTCGCTGACCTTGGTCTTGCCGGTCTTTTCAATGATGGCACCGGCAGACATGAACAGCGTATCCTTGATTAGGGAGTGGGCAATGACGTGAAGCAGTGCACCCACAAATCCCAGGGGATGCAGGGTGCTCAGACCGAAGAGAATGTAGCTTACCTGGCTGACAGAAGACCAGGCCAGACGCTTTTTCAGCACGCCTTCCCGCAGTGCCAGCAGCGATCCCATGAACACGGTGAACAGCGTCAGGCTCATGATGACCGTCTGCACCCAGCTTCCGCGCAGGAAGTCAGCACCGATGAAGCAGAAGATCAAGCGCAGGGTACCAAGCACGCCGGCCTTGGTGATTACACCGGACAACACGGCACTGGCAGGGGAGGGAGCGGCAGGGTGCGCAG
>CAVBFK010000194.1:0-2855 GCA_963594395.1 Lachnospiraceae bacterium | reverse complement strand
CCCTTTCTCCTTTCCTCTCTTTCCGCCCCAAGGAGTCATGGCTCCTTGGGGTTTTTCGTTGGGCTGCGGAAAACCCATGACAAAAAGCGTGCGCCATGGTACAATCTTCTTATCTCCAAAAGGGGGCGATGGCTTGAAGCGCGCATTCATCTTTTTCTGCATCGTATGTTTCTTTGCCTTATTTGCACCATACGCACTCGGTGAGGAAATCCCTGATGCTACAACGTTCTATGCATTGGCCTCTTCCTATGACCGACGCGCTCCTGTTTACACACAGGCAGACTTGGCTTCCGACATTGCAGGATACTACTGCAGCGGCGCCGTCGTTACCGTACTTGCCGCCATCGATGACGATTGGGTTTTGATTCGTACTGCCCTTTGTGCTTCCTCCACGGGATACATGCAAAGAGAGGATCTAACAGAAACGCAAGATTCCTATGTTTCCGATCGTCCAAGATATCGATCCACCAGTTCTGCATGGGAACTCTATACTGAGCCGGATTTGCATTCTGCCTCCGCGTCCTATGGTCTGGAAGGTAATCTCCTGTTGCTGGGATTCACCGACCAGTGGTGGTTCATCCAGGCAGGCGAACACACGGGATTTGTTCCGGCTTCCCCAGTATGGTTTGAGCAAACCTGCGGTATGTACTATGACGGGCTTCCCATTGCCTATGTATGCAACCCGGATAATACAGACCGTTTGCATTTGCGGGAAAAAGCATCAGCGAACAGCTCCTCTCTCGGGAAATATTACAACGGAACCATCGTCGTCCTTCTTTCAGAAGATGATACCATCTGGCAGGAGGTCAAAATCGGAACGTTGGAAGGCTATATGAAGTCGGAATTCTTGTGTTATGATTTTTCCGACTACGCAAACAACATGCCAACATGCACCATTCAGAACGCCGGCGAAGCAGGACTGCACCTTTTCTCCGAGCAAACTACCTCAGCAGAATCTCTCGGGCTTTATGCCAACGGTACAGAGGTCACCATTCTTGGTCTCACAGAAACCTGGTGCCATGTTCAGGTGAATGGAAGCATCGGCTTTATGCCCCTTTCCGGATTTGGAGATCAGATCCGCTACACGAAATACGCGGGTACTCATTCCGCCGAAACCACCATCGCAGAAATCACAGAAACCTGCAGTCTCTATCGCACCGCAACACCGGATGACGATGATGTCATGACAACGCTTGAACCCGGTACAAAGATTGAAGTGCTCCAAGCCGGGAGCCCATGGTATAAAGTGAAGTTTAACGCTTTGATAGGTTACGTCAGTGCATCCGTGGTGAAGGAATCCGCATACGATCAAGAGAATCCCTAAGCATCCTTTTGTGATTGCTCCTAGGGAGCATGGATTACATCGAGTAATCCGGTTTCCCATAGCCAACAATTTGGCTGCTTGTCAAAAGCGTTGAACGTGTACCTACCGCACTACTCTTGTTACCCTCAATTGTGTTCACGTACCCGCCACTTACAGAGATAACGATACCTGTGTGGCTAACAACGACGTTTGTGCTTTCTTCATCACTCCATCGAAAGTAAATCACATCCCCTGGCGCAGGTTTATATTTTTCTTCATCTGATGACAAAGTACTTCCAACACCAAGTGAATACTTTTTGTTCACACGTTCTTTATGCTCGGCACTCTTAAAATAAAAAGTTGCATGGTCCACCCAAAATTTTATTCCATATCCCGTACCTGAAGTAGTTGGAACTCGATCTGTAGGAACATAAATTGCACGAAGTAGCCAGTTAACAAATCTTTGGCACCATGCACCCGATGCTCCATCAAAATAAGAAGCATTTGTTCGCCCTATCTCCGGCGTATAAATTGTAGCCAATCTGCCAACATAAGTACTCTGCACCGCCGTGGAAAGCACCGTCATGTACAAAGCGCTTACATAGGCAGTCTTTCCTGCATAGCGAGTCTTATACCACCCCGTATCAGTGGTTTTTTCACAGATAGCAATTCTTTCGTTAGGCCAAACCCCTAAAATATCGCCGCTCGAGCCAGGTGTATTTCGAACATTGATGGTGCCGCCAGATGTTGAAACCTGTGCATAGAACAAACTACCAACAGGTTCATCTTCTTGGCCATATTCACTTGTTCCTTTAATAAACTTGGCCATTACATAGCCAGTATTGCTTCCATATTGTGCGTCAAGCCATGTCCCCTCCAACGACTTTACATTAATGGTCGCACCGTTTGGAATCACCGTAACAACGGATGCACTTGAAGAGGCCGATGCACGAAGATTCAACGTTCCACCATCTCCATGTTTACTGGTATCAACCGTTGCCGTCACAAAATAAGCTGAACTACCGCCGCCCATGGTCAAATAGCTCGACACTGCCCACCCCGTGCCGGAGGAACTGCTCACCTGATACCACCCGCTCACAGAGGTCGTATCCAGCACGTACAGCGTGGCGCCTTTGGCCGCCGCATAGAGCTTTGTTCCGCTGGTGGACGGCGTCTGCCGAATATTCAAAGATCCTGAGCTTGTCGTCACCGTGCAGGTGCTTGCGCCGGTTGTTACCGCAATGTACGGAGCAAGGACGTATCCCGCCTGCCCGCTGTAGGACGTGTACATCCAATCCCGATTGCCGCTGACCGGCACCACCGAAAGCGCGGTGCCATCGGGGATGGATGCCACTTTAGCGGCGGATGTGCTGCAGCTTTTGCGCAAATTCAAAGCGCCGCCACGAACCGTACCGGAATAAGTCGCCATGAAAATCATCCTCCATTTTTCTTTTTCAGAGCATCAAAAAAGGACAGCCGCCTTTGCGCTGTCCTTCTTTTTTCTCTTGCAGGATACAGTATGGCACACTTGCCTCCTGGCCTGCAACTGGCC
>CAVBFK010000193.1:0-2657 GCA_963594395.1 Lachnospiraceae bacterium | reverse complement strand
GGGGACAGAATCCAGCCCACGGAGCTGATGAACCGCCTGAGTGCCATGGGCTATGAGCGGGTGGAAATGGTGGAAGGCAAGGGGCAGTGCGCCATGCGCGGTGCCATTATTGACTGCTATCCCCCTGCCGCCAACGCAGGCTATCGATTGGAATTCTTCGATGATGAGGTAGACAGCGTTCGCACCTTCGACTGCATTAGCCAGCGCAGTCAGGAAAAGGTGAAGCAGGCGGTGATTTCCCCTGCAGGGGAAGTTCTGCTCAGCGCTGAGGAAAGCGCCGAGGCCGCGAAGCGGATGCGCCGCGCTCTGGAAAACCGGGACACCGAGCCCGTGCAGGAAACGGAACTGTTTGCCGATCTTCCGCCCCTGCCGGATGACGATGATGAGCTCACGGAAATCTTTGATACCAAGGTGGCACCCAAGGCACGCAAGAAGGCGCAGGATGCGGCACGCCAGCAGGAGATTGAGCGCCGCACTTCCATGCTGATGCAGGATGCAGATTTGCTGGAGGCCGGCATGCCTTTCCGCCGCATTCGTGCCTGGCAGACCGTGCTGACAGACAGCCGCTATACCCTGCTGGATTGGTACGATGCGGACATGGTGTTCCTCTGGCAGCCGGATCAACTGCGTGAGCGCGCCGATGAGCGCATGAACGGCTTCCATGAAGATCTCAACAGCGCCATGGAGCGCGGCGAGGCCGTGCAGGAGCAGGAAAGTCTGCTCATGGGCTGGGAGGAGCTTCTGCCGATTCTGGGCAAGAAGTCGCTGGTCTCCATGACGGAGCTCCTGCACGGCATGGGCGGCGTGGAAGTCAAGGATGTGATTGACCTGGGCAGCCGCGGCATTGCCAGCTACCAGGGGCAGATGAAGACCCTGGCGGCCGACTGCGAAAAGTGGCGGAAGGAAGGCAACTGCGTCCTGCTCCTTTCCGGCGGTGTGGCGAGAGGCAAGCGCCTAAGCCAGGCGCTGGAGGAGCTGAATACTCCCGCCACCTTTACGGAGGAGTGCCATAACCTGATCCTTGGGGAGACTTTGGTGCTCCCCATGACGCTGAGCCACGGCTTTGTATGGCCGGAAGCCAAGCTGGTGCTCATTGCCGATACGGACATCTACGGCGCAGGCTACCGCAAGGCCAAATCCCGCCGAAATGCGGGCGAGAAGATCGCCGCCTTTACCGATCTGAAGGTAGGGGACTACGTGGTGCATGAGGATCACGGCGTCGGCATCTACCAGGGCACGGTGAGATTGCAGAGCGAGGGCACCTTCCGTGATTATCTTTTGATCCAATACCAGGGCAACGACAAGCTGTACGTGCCTGTGGAACAGCTGGAGCGGGTGCAGCGGTACATCGGCAATCCTAACCAGCCGCCGAAGCTGAACAATCTGGGCGGCGGCGAATGGCAGAAGCAGAAGGGCAAGGTCAAGGAAGGACTCAAAAAGCTGGCCTTCGATCTGGTCAAACTGTACGCCCAGCGCAGTCAGCATAAGGGCTACGCTTTTAGCCCCGATACCCCCTGGCAGCGGGAGTTTGAGGATCAGTTCCCCTATGAATTGACCCCCGACCAGGAGCAGAGCGTGAAGGAAATCACTCGGGACATGGAGTCTGACCGGAATATGGATCGCCTCCTGTGCGGTGACGTGGGCTACGGCAAAACCGAGGTCAGCCTCCGCGCGGCCTTCAAGGCGGTCATGGATGGCAAGCAGGTAGCCATTTTGGCGCCAACCACCATTCTGGCACAGCAGCACTATAACACGGTGGTGAAGCGCTTCCACGGCTTCCCGGTAACGGCGGAGGTCATCAGCCGCTTCCGTACCACCAAGGAACAGAAGGATGTGCTGAAGCGCCTGAAGGATGGGCAGATCGACATCGTAGTGGGTACCCACCGCCTGCTGGCCAAGGATGTGGAGTTCAAGAACCTGGGACTGTTGATTGTGGACGAGGAACAGCGCTTCGGCGTTGCTCACAAGGAAGTCATTAAGAATATGAAGACGCAGGTGGACGTGCTGACCCTGTCTGCTACGCCTATCCCGCGTACCCTGCACATGTCCATGGTGGGCATCCGTGATATGTCCGTGCTGGAAACCCCGCCGGAGGAGCGGTTGCCTGTGCAGACCCACGTGGTGGATTATTCCGATGCAGTGGTGCGTGATGCCATCCTGCGGGAATTGTCCCGCGGGGGACAGGTGTACTTCCTCTATAACCGCGTGCAGTCCATCGAGCGGTTCTATGCCCGTCTGCGTGCCCTGGTGCCGGAAGCGAGAATCGGCGTGGCGCACGGCCAGATGAAGGAACACGGCCTGGAAGACGTGATGATGGACTTTTACGCCGGCAGTTACGATGTTCTGCTGTGCACCACCATCATTGAAAGCGGCCTGGATGTGCCCACGGCAAACACGCTGATTGTGTTCGATGCAGATCGTTTCGGTCTGAGCCAGCTGTATCAGCTCCGCGGCCGCGTGGGTCGCAGCAACCGCCAGGCCTATGCCTACTTCACCGTCCGCCCCGATAAGATGCTTTCCGAAACCGCCGAACAGCGTCTGTCTGCCATCCGGGAATTCACGGAGTTCGGCGCAGGCTTCCGTATCGCCATGCGCGATTTGGAGATCCGCGGCGCGGGCAACATCCTGGGACCCGAACAGCACGGCCATTTGGCTAC
>CAVBFK010000192.1:0-3164 GCA_963594395.1 Lachnospiraceae bacterium | reverse complement strand
TCCACGCCGTGCATCCGTGCCAGATGCCGTGCCGTGTAGGCCACCGCCAGTGTGTGGGCAAAGCGCTTCACGGACAGATCCTGAAACAGCCGCTCCAGCCACTTTTCCGGCGTATGCAGTCTGGCAGACATGCCGTAAAGGCCGCGCAATCCGGCATATTCCCGGCAGACAACAGGCAATTCCGGCGTTGTCTTTCCTTCCAGCAATGCTTTGCGCACCTCGGTAGAAGAAACGTCCACCGTCTCCATTTCCACCATGATGAACGATCCGCCAAGCTCCGTCAGCCGCTGAAGCTCTGCATCAGTGGCCGTGGGGCGGATTCTTCCCTTGCGGGGGCAAACAAGAAAGGTGCACAGGCTCAACACCCGGGTATAATCCCGCCAGTTTTTCAGTTCAAACAGGGTATCCAGGCCGATAATATAATACAGCTCTGCTTTAGGATAAAGCTCATGCAGTGCCGTCAGGGTATCCACCGTGTAGATGACGCCTTCGCGGTCCAGCTCCATGCGGCAGGGCTCCATGCCCTGCTCTTGGGCTGTGGCGGCGCACACCATGCGCCAGCGATCCTCTGCCGGTGAAACATCGTGCTTGTGAGGAGGGTTCCCGGTAGGCAGTACCAGCACGCGATCCAGCTTTGCCTCGCTCATTGCTGCCCGTGCCATGGCAATGTGTCCGTAGTGAATCGGGTCAAATGTACCGCCAATAATGCCGATGCGTTCCTTTGCCATTCTCGGCCTTCTTTCCGCAAACAATCAGTTATCTTTCATCCTCACTGTCATTATAAACGATTTTTGCGGATTTAGGAAGAGCAAATTTTTCATGCGGCATTTTCCGCCATATTTTCTGTTTTCGACAGTGCAAACAAACCAAAGTCGCTTTTTTCACGCTTGCCGCTTACTCCTTCTCATGCTACAATATCCGTGAGGTGAAAAACGTGGAGATGACAGAGGATGTCTGCATGCAGTTAGCCCTTGAAAAAGCGCAGGAAACACTGATGCAGAACGAGGTTCCCGTAGGCGCCGTGCTGGTGAAGGATGGGAAGGTTCTGTGTGCTTTCGGGAACCGCCGTGAAGCAGATCATGATCCCACTGCTCATGCGGAAATGCTGTGCCTGCGTGAAGGCGCGCGATTGCTGGGCGACTGGCGCATGCAGGACTGCACCCTGTACGTGACCCTGGAGCCCTGCCCCATGTGTGCCGGTGCCATGGTCATGAGTCGGCTGGGTCAGTGCATCTACGGCGCGCCCGATGCCCAGAAGGGTTGCTGCGGGTCGGTCTATGATCTGCCGGATGACCCGTCTTTGGGCAGCATCACCCGCTGGAAAGCCGGTGTGCGGCAGGCTGAATGCCAGGCATTGTTGGATGCCTTCTTTGCCCGCAAGCGTCAGAAAGACCAACGATAATTTTTCTTTTCTGTTCTTCCAAAACATTCTCCAAAAAAGCTTGCGCTTGCTCCATTTCTTTTTGTGCATTTCTCTGTATGTTTCTTCCCGCATGATCGAGATTTTTGTTCCCTAATAGCCGCAATTTTGCGGTATTTTTTTCATGTCTCGGTGCTTGACATATCTAATATGAAGAGATAGAATATTTCGGTATGTTTGCAGGGGACAATTTTCGTCTGCCTGAAGCGTTCAGGAAAGGGATTGCGCTGATGAAAAACGCGCTGTCCTGCCGCGTTGCGGGATCCCTTTTCATCAAAGACAAGGGAGGTTAACCCATGTTCTTCATTCTCTTCGCGTTCTGGGTCATCCTGAACGGACAATGGACAGGTGAGATTGCCATCGTGGGACTGGTGCTCTCGGCATTGCTGTACCTGCTCATGTGGAAGTTCATGAACTACTCACCGAAGCGTGAGTGGGAAGTCGTCAAGCGTCTGCCTCGGCTGATTGCTTACTTCTTCTACCTGGTGAAGGAGATCTTCAAGGCTGCCTGGGGTACCATCAAGTTCATCTGGTCGCCTTCTCAGGTTGTGGATCCTGAGGTCAAGTCGTTCCACACCAAGCTGAAGACCGGCTGGGGCAAGGTCGTGCTGGCTAACTCCATCACCCTGACCCCCGGCACCATTACCGTTGACGTACGGGATGACGTGATGCTGGTGCACTGCATCGACCAGTCCTTCGGTGAAGGCCTGGAAGACAGCGACATGGAGCAGCGCATTCTCAAGATCGAGAAGGGAGGAAAGAAGGCATGATGGAAGCATACAACCTGATGTACAACATTGTGCTGGGCATCCTCGGCGCCATGCTTTGCGCTTGCCTGGTGCGTGCCATCATCGGCCCCCGCATTGCAGACCGCATCATTGCCATCAACATGATGGGCACGCTGGTGGTCATCATCATCTGCATCCTGGCCTTTATCATGGACGAGGGCTATCTGGCCGATATCGCCATGATTTACACCATGCTATCCTTCTTGGCAGTGGTCTTGCTGTCCAAGGTGTACATGGGCATCTACCGTGAAAAGCGCCGCCGCGCAAAAGAATCTCAGGCACAGGAGGGCAATGAGCATGCTTGACACCGTTCGCTTTATTGTCAGCCTTTTGCTGACCCTGGCAGGACTGTTCGCCCTGCTTTCCGGCATTGTGGGCATTTTCCGCTTCAAGTATGCGCTGACCCGTATCCATGCCGCCGCTCTGTTTGACACGGCCGGTATTCTGCTCATGGTGGGCGGCGTCATTGTCGGCCAGGGATTCACCATTGCCTCCCTGAAGATGCTGCTGGTCATTGCCATCCTGTGGATGTCCAGCCCTGTATCCAGTCACCTGATCGGCCGGCTGGAAGTCACCATTAACGACAAGCTGGACAAGGATATGACCGTGACAGACAAGGTCATGGTTAGCCATGAAAAGGAGGGTGACTGATCGTGCAAGCATTGAACATCATTCTGCTGATTTTCGTCCTTGGCTGCGCCTTGTCCGTTGCACTGAGTAAGAATCTGCTGCAGGCCATCGTCATTTTCATGGGCCAGAGCACGGCCATGTGCGTGGTGTGGATTCTGCTGGAATCCCCCGACCTGGCCATCACGGAAGCCGCTGTGGGTGCAGGCATTACGAGCCTGCTGCTGTTCGTGACGCTGAAAAAGATTCACGCCATCGACGTCAGCAACGAACGTGAGGAAGGCGCTCCCGTTTCCACCCGCACGGAAAAGAGCCTGATTAACCAAGAG
>CAVBFK010000191.1:0-5443 GCA_963594395.1 Lachnospiraceae bacterium | reverse complement strand
TCTCGATAGGGCTTTCACCAGCACCAAGTCAATCCGGCCGGACTCACAGTCGCGGAGGAGCTCTTGCAAGCTGGAGCGGCCGTGAATGGAGCGGCCGGTCTTTCCGATATCACCGTAGATGCCGGCAAGGGTCAGGGTGGGGTCATCGGCGATGCGCTGGCGGAGAAACGCTTGCTGGGCTTCGTAGGAGCGTTCTTGAAATTCTTTCTTTGTGCTCACGCGGCAATAGATGGCTGCGCGGCGCGGATGCTGTGGCTGGGGCATGGGATGCCTCCTTTCAATGATTGCTGGGGCGAATGTATAGATGACACGGAAGGGGGGAGATGTCAAGGGGGAGGGGGAAAATAGGGTGAATGAAGATGCACATTACAAAATACGCAACCGATTTACGCAATTTTTGCGTATTCCAAGATGAACAAAACACGCAAAAGCTGCGTATTTTATTTGCGTATTTCTGACTGCCATTGCCTGATAAAGAAAGAAGAAGACAAGATATCAGCAAAGTTACCGAGGCAGAGAACTTGAAATGTTGAGGACATAAAGATTTTATCCAAATTTAGCCCAGATTTAACATTTTCAATTGACAGAAATCCCCCCCGTTGTATAATGAAGCCAACTCAAAAATATTGGATATGGGAGGTACTGCAAATGAAAAAAGTTATCTCTGCTCTGTTGGCACTGGCGATGATGCTGGCAATGATCGGCGGCGCTGTCGCTGAGGGCGAAACCGGTGCCGACGTGAAGGGTACCGGCGTGGAACTGACGATTTACACCAACTCCGGCGACTCCGGCCGTGCCGAATGGCTGCAGGAACGTGCCGCACAGGATGGCTACAACCTGGTGATCCTGTACGAAGGTGCAGGCGCTGTGCAGCAGCGTTTGATCGGTGAAGCCGCCAACCCTCTCTGCGATGTGGTGTTCGGCCTGAACGCGATTATCTGGAACGACCTGATCAATAAGGACATTCTGATTGCCTATGATGCACCCTCTTGGGCATCCGACGTTTCTGAAGGCTTGAATGATCCCAACGGCTACTACTACGCTATCGTGAAGCAGGCTATCCTGCTGGCCTACGATACCGCTCAGATCTCTGAAGAAGATGCCCCCAAGGACTGGCCTGACCTGTGGGAGCGTGAGGAACTGTGGGGCAAGTATCGCGTTGAAACAGCCCTGACCGGCGGCACCACCCGCAATGTGATTGCCGGTATTCTCTGCCGCTATCTGGACGAAAACGGCGATCTGGGCGTGTCTGATGAAGGCTGGGCCGCGATCGAAGCATTCTTCCAGCATGGCACCCCCGCTGAGAGCGGCTCCCAGCCTTATGCTGAGTGGGTTGACAGCACCAAGCCCATCATCATGAGCCAGATGTGGTCCTCTGGCGTTACCCAGTATGATGCTGAGTACGGCACCACCACCGGTGTGGCTCGTCCTGAAGTTGGCGTGCCTTACGCCGTGGAAGGCGTTGGCCTGGTGAATGGCGT
The DNA here is from genome assembly GCA_963594395.1 of Lachnospiraceae bacterium. GTDB lineage: Bacteria > Bacillota > Clostridia > Christensenellales > Aristaeellaceae > CAKUFA01. The sequence goes on along the minus strand of CAVBFK010000191.1, from coordinate 3,962 downwards.
GCAGAACAATGAAGAAAAGTATGCTGAGGCACTTCGCTTTGTAGAATGGTTCGGTTCCGCTCAGATTCAGGGCGAATGGGCTGATAAGTTCGGCACTATGCCTGCTAACGAAAAGGCAGCTGCTCATGCTTCTGCTCAGCAGCAGGATCTGTGCTCCATCCCTGCACAGGATATCGACTGGGCTGTGGTTGCAACCTACATCGATGACTGGTGCGAGAAGATCACCCTGGAGTACATGCAGTAATTTTATGATCCCGAAAGCAAGGGGAGTGGGGAACAATCCCCGCTCCCTTTCTTGTTATGATGTGATCGGAGGGGAATACCAATGATTCAGCTGGAAAACATTGAAGTCAAGTTCGGAGACTTCACCGCATTGCATGATATTAATATTCATGTGGAGGAAGGTCAATTCTATACGTTCCTTGGACCTTCGGGCTGCGGCAAAACCACCACGCTCCGCACCATTACCGGCTTCAACAAGCCTTCTAAGGGCAGAGTGATCGTCAAGGGGCAGGATATTACCGATATGCCGGTGGAAAAGCGGAACATCGGCATGGTGTTTCAGAATTATGCGCTGTTTCCGACCATGACGGTGTATGAAAACATCGCCTTTGGCCTTCGCGTAAAGAAACTGCCGAAGCCCGATATTGACAACCGCGTTCGTGAAATGGCACGGAAAGTGGAGCTGAGTGACCAGCAGCTGATGCGCAAGGTGTCGGAGCTTTCCGGCGGCCAGCAGCAGCGTGTTGCCATTGCCCGCGCACTGGTCACCAATCCTGCGATTATCTGCCTGGATGAGCCGCTGAGCAACCTGGATGCCAAGCTCCGTGTACAGCTCCGCAACGAGTTGAAGGAGATGCAGGCTTCTTTCGGCATCACCACCGTGTATGTGACCCATGACCAGGAGGAAGCTTTGACCCTATCCGACTGCATTGCCGTATTTAACAACGGCGTGATTGAGCAAATCGGTACACCCAGTGAAATCTACAATCATTCCAAGACGGAATTTGTCTGCAACTTTATCGGCGATATCAACAAGCTGACGCCTTCTGTTATTGCAGAAATCAACCGTCAAACCGGCAAAAAATTTAATCCGGATGCGCCGACCTATATTCGCCTGGAACGTTTCCACGTGAACTACAAAATGGAAGATGATAATCTGACCATTCCTGCGGAGATTGTCGCCAGGGAATACTATGGTCTCTACATCAAGTACACCCTGGAAACTTGCGGCCAAAAGGTGAAGGCAATCGAGAAGAACGACAGCAAGAAGACCTATAAGGTGGGCGACAAGGTGTCCATCTCCCTCTGCACGGATGACCTGATGGTTTACTAAGGAGGGTGCAGACAATGAAAGCCAAGCTGAAAGATACGCTCAAGCACCTGACACCGATGAAGGTCATCATTGCGGTGTTGTTTATCTGGTTCATTCTTACGTCCATTATTGTCCCGATTATGAACCTGCTGGGCACGGTGTTCCTGGCAGACGGTAGCTTTTCTTTGGAGCCTATTCAGAAACTGCTGAAATCCAAGAAGGCCATGAATTCCCTGAAAAACTCCTTCATCCTGGGACCGAGCCTTGCGGTGACGGTGGGCATTGTCGGCGTTTTTCTGGTGCTGGTCACGGAGTATTTTGACATCAAGGGTGCCAAGATTCTTCGCTTGGGATATATGACCACCTTGCTGTACGGCGGCATTATCCTGGTATCCGGCTACAAGTTCATTTACGGTTCCAGCGGCTTTTTAACGAACTTCCTGGTGCAGATTTTCCCTGATTTCAACCGCAACTGGTTTGAAGGGTACTGGGCAGTGCTGTTTGTGATGACCTTTGCCTGCACGTCCAATCACATGATTTTCCTGCGCAACGCCATGCGTTCGGTGGACTTTCAGACGGTGGAAGCGGCACGAAATATGGGCGCAAGCCAGTTCTACATCCTGCGCCGCGTGGTGCTGCCGGTGCTTTTGCCCAGCCTGTTTGCAGTGACAATTCTGACCTTCATTACAGGCCTGTCTGCCATGTCGGCTCCGCTGCTGGTTGGCGGCACCAAGTTCCAAACCATTAACCCTATGATCAAAACCTTTGCAGACACGAACAACTCCAAGGATCTGGCGTCTTTACTGTCCTTGGTGCTGGGTCTTGCGACGATGATTCTGCTGTTTATCATGACGAAGATTGAGAAGCGCGGCCATTACATGTCTGTTTCCAAGGTGAAGACGAAGATTATCAAGCAGAAAATCAGCAACCCTGTGGCGAACGTGATCGTTCATATCCTGGCTTACATCCTGTTTGCGATTTACGTCATCCCCGTCGTGCTGATTGTGCTGTTCTCTTTCACCTCGGCCAAGAACATTGCCACCAAAACGCTGGACTTCAGCGCCATGTCCCTGGACAATTATGCATACCTGCTGCAAAATACGGCGAACTACAGACCTTTCGTGGTCAGCATTGTGTACTCGGCACTGGCATCTGTCATTGTCGGCATCATCGTGGTGGCCGCATGCCGCATCATCCAGAAGCGGAAGAATACCTTGACAGCCTCTGCACTGGAGTATTCCCTGATGATCCCGTGGCTGTTGCCTACAACGTTGATTGCATTGGCGCTGATGCTGCTGTATAATCGTCAGCATTGGTACATGTTCAACCAGGTGCTGACCGGCACCATGGTGATTTTGCTGATCGGCTACGTGGTGGCCAAGCTGCCGTTTACCATGCGCATGACCAAGGCGGCTTTTGTGAGCCTGGACGGCGCACTGGAAGATGCGGCGCATAATCTGGGCGCAGGGGAATGGTATACCTTCCGACGGGTGATTTTCCCCAGCATTCTCCCGACGGTGATGGCCATTGCCGCCCTGAATTTCAACGGCTTGCTGGGGGACTATGATATGTCTGCCTTCCTATATCACCCACTGAACCCGACCTTGGGCGTGAAGATACGTAGCTTGACCGAAGCAACGTCAGACCCTAACGGTATAGCACTGTCCTTTGTTTACGCCGTGCTGATGATGATCATTTCCGGCGTGGTGCTGTACCTGGTGTATGGCCGGGGCTCCAAAGACAATACGAAATAAAAACCTGTAAGGAATAGAAAGAAGGGCGAACCATGAAGGTTGGTCAGGAACGATTCAGTGACATCAATGCACTGCTCAATGAGCGCTTGGAAGCAAAGAAGCATTTGGTAGCTGTCCATCGCGGCAGCTGGGGCGGAAACATTATTCAGAACACGGTGGGCGCTTATATTGCCGCCGAGCGTATGGGCGCTGACATGGTGGAGAGCGATGTCAACTGCACTACCGACGGCGTACTGTATTCTTTCCATGATGGTCATGAATTTGACGTGCTGGGCACGCTGAAAAATATTAAGGAGATGTCTTCCTTTGAAGTGGAGGCCAATCTGCCTCTGAACAGTGTGCATCTCCGCTGCAAAACGCCTGTCAGCAAGCTGGCGGATGTGCTGGAGTGGCTTCCTGAGAAGATGCTTGTGAACATTGACCGGGCATGGGACATTTTCCCCAAGGTGCTGGAAGAGCTGGATCGCCATCCGAAGGCATTGCAGCGTGTGGTGCTGAAGGCACCCCTCCGCGGCAAGCATGCAGGCGTTGATGTGGCAGATGCATGGAAGGCGTTGGAAGAACATCCCACCAAGTACATGTTCATGCCCATCTGCTACAGCCTTGATGATGTGAAGGAAGCCTTGACCCACAAGGACATTAACATTGTGGGTTGCGAGATCATCGCGTTCCATGATACGGACGAGCTGTATCAGGATGCAGCCGTGGCATACATCCACGACCAGGGGCTTTATGCATGGGTCAATGCTATTCAGCTGGGCGACTATAAGCGTGATCCGCTGTATGGCCCGCTGGATGATGATATTTCCGTACTGAAAGATCCGGCGCTTGGCTGGGGTAAGCTGTTTGAAAAGAAAATCGACATTATCCAGACAGACTGGCCTGCGTTGCTG
>CAVBFK010000190.1:0-2860 GCA_963594395.1 Lachnospiraceae bacterium | reverse complement strand
GTTTCCTGGGCTTCCTGCTCGCTTTTCAATCGCTGGGCAGTCTGATCCTGCTCGGTGCGGAGAAGCTCCACTTCCTTGCGCAAGCGGCCCTGGTCATCGCACAGACCCTCGGCAACCAGCGTCATTTCCGATGTGAATTCCTCAATCAACTGCTCCGTACTGTCGCCCTTCACAACTTTCAGGGCGCTGTTCCACAGCTGGCGCGGGCGGCTCGGAGTCTTCTGCTCTTCCGACACGTGATCATCCCTCCTTTCGATCATTATAGCACAAAACGGCGTGCCGTGCACACCCTGTGCACCAGGGCGGCACATCTGTGGTAGAAACCACTCAAAAGCATAACGTTCGGGAAAATGAAATTCTTCCCATCCTCCGTGGAAAAGTACAAGAACATGGTCAATGTGGGAAGAAAGAAGACAAATTCACTATCTGAAAAAACCGAACAATTTTTTCTGAAAACTATTCCAACATTCGAGAAAATGTGTTATAATGCGCCTGTTAGCTTTTTTTGAAGGAGTAAACCAACGTGGAAAAGATTCGCCGCAATGAGCGCATGAGCGCTATGATGAAGATCCTTGCTGATTCACCGAACCATATCTTCACCCTGTCTTATTTCTGTGAGATGTTCGGTGCTGCCAAATCCACCATGTCGGAGGATATTGATATTCTGCGGGACGTGGTGAAGACCTTCGGCCTGGGCGAATTGGAAACCGTGACCGGCGCAGCAGGCGGCGTCCGCTACCGCACCAAGGTCACCAAGAAGAACGCCCTGGAGTATGTTCAGTCCCTGTGCGAGAATCTGAGCGGCACGGAGCGTGTGCTTCCCGGTGGGTTCCTGTATTATTCCGATATCCTCTCCAATCCGGAGATTGTCCGCCGCATGGGCGAGATTCTGGCAACGGCCTATTATGCATCCGTGCCGGATTTTGTGCTGACCATGGAGACCAAGGGCATCCCCGTAGCCCTGGCTACGGCCAATGCGCTGGGCGTTCCGCTGGTGATTGCCCGCCACTCTTCCCGCGTGTATGAGGGCAGTGCGGTGAACATCAACTACGTGTCCGGCTCTTCTCACGCCATTGAAACCATGAGCCTGAGCCGCCGCGCGGTGCAGGAAGGCCAGAAGGCGCTGATTGTGGATGACTTCCTCAAGGGTGGCGGAACGGCCAAGGGCATGGTGGACCTGATGCACGAGTTTAACGTGGAAGTGGTGGGCATGGCCTTCGTGATGGAGACCGTTGCCCCCGAAAAGAAGCGCGTCAACGGTGAAAAGGCTCTGATGACCCTGGAAATCACCGGCGATGACGAGGCTTCCGCAGTGATCCGTCCTGCAACCTGGCTGGAAAAAGAACTGGACTGAACAACAACCGAAAGAGCATAGCACTGCGCGAGAGGGGGCTTCGGCTGCCTCTCGCGATTTCGGATGTTTTGGAAAAAGAAGGGGTGAAAAGCATGACGCTGAAGAAAATCCCGTATGACTTTGCGGTGTGCCAGGTGGCAGACTATTCCCAGACGAACCTCGATGCACCCTTTACCTTCATCGGTAAAACAGACGAGGAAAAGTCCCTGGTATGCCTGACGTCAGACGTCCCGGCCAATACGATCCGGCGGGACGGCGGCTGGCGTGCCTTCCGCATTGACGTCGTGCTGGATTTTTCCCTTATCGGCATTTTGTCGAAGATCGCCGCCGTGCTGGCAGACGCCAAGGTGGGCATCTTCGCCATTTCTACTTATAATACGGATTATGTGCTGACAAAGGCGGAGCAGTATGATCAAGCTGTGGAAGCTCTGGAAAGAGCAGGCTACATCATCACAGACTGAGGAGAAACAGATGGAAACTTTGATTGTGGTGGGTTTGGGCAACCCGGGAAGTCAGTACGCACACACCAGGCACAATGTGGGCTTTGAAGTGACGGATTTGCTGTGCAAGCGCTGGAATGTGCGCCTGGATAAAAAGAAACTGGGCGGTATGCTGACGGAGACCAATTATGCCGGCAAGCGGGTGGTGATCTGCCAGCCCCAGACGTTTATGAACCTGTCCGGCGAGTGCGTGATTCAGCTGTTGAACTGGTACAAGGTGCCCCTGGATCACCTGCTGGTGGTGTATGATGATATCGACCTGCCTGTTGCCCAGCTTCGCATGCGCAAGAGCGGCAGTGCAGGCACCCATAACGGCATGCGATCCATTATCGCCAACGTTCCCGGGCAGGATTTTCCCCGCATTCGCGTGGGCGTAGGCGCGCCGACTCCCGGCTGGGATCTGGTGCACTGGGTCATGGGCAAATGCCAGACCCGCGAGGAGCAGGCCGCCATGGACGATGCCTTCCAGCGTGCCGCCGAGTGCGTCGAAACCTGGATTGAAAGCGGCACCGAAGCCGCCATGTGCAAGTTTAACCACAAGTAAGATCAGGAGTACAGATCATGATCCAAGCATTGTTGAGCACTGCGCAGACGGAGAGCATGCGCAGGCTTTTTCAGGATATGGAGGAGCACGTACCCACGGCACTGACGGGTATGACAGAGCTGCAGGGCGTGCTTATGGCGGCCAAGGCGGCCGACCGTGCCGGCAAGCGGGTTCTGCTGGTGGAAGCGAACGACCTGAAGGCCGGCAAAGCAGGGGAGGACGCCCAGCAACTGTTGGGGCAGCGGGCGGCATATCTTCCCGGCGGTGAAATTGACCTGACCCGCGGTGCCAGCAGTCATGAAAGTGCGTGGCGCCGGCTGGAAACCCTGAACCGGGTGGCTGGCGGCGAGGTGAAACTGCTGGTAACTTCCATGGATGCGCTGATGCAGCACATGGGCAATCCCGAGGCCTTCCGCATGGCCATTTTGAAGCTGGCGCCGGGAGACAGAATCCAGCCCACGG
>CAVBFK010000189.1:0-3663 GCA_963594395.1 Lachnospiraceae bacterium | reverse complement strand
CCCCCGCCCGCACCCACCCAGAAAAGCAGTATGGGTTGATTTTTCTTGCATCTGCAAGGTTCTGCCGAATCCAGTACTACAAGGCAACACAAACTTTTTAGAACATGCTGATTTGGCTGGTTTCGCTCAGGCCTTCCAGGGAGCCGTGGGTGCGCAGCAAATCAACCACGCCGTTGCCCACGTGGCCGCGTTCCTTCAAATCCTCAATGGACAGGAACGGCCGCTCGTCCCGTGCGGCAACGATGGAAATGGCCGCGCTCTCGCCCAATCCGCCCAGGCTGGTGAAGGGGCAGCGCAGATTGCCGTCTTCAATCTTGAACTTCCGCACATCGCTCTTGTACAGATCCACCGGCAGAAAGTGAATGCCGCGCATGTTCATCTCCAGCACCAGTTCCAGTGCCGTCTGTGCTTCCTTGTCTTTGGCGGTAGCGTCTTCCATATCCTTAATCTCGCGGATCTTGGCACGGCAGGTATCCGGGTCAATAATCATGGTGGCGGCATTGAAACCGTCACCGCGGACGGTGAAATAGGCACAGTAATAGGCCTGCGGGTAATGCACCTTAAACCAGGCAATGCGCAGAGCCATGGTCACGTAAGCCACAGCATGTCCCTTGGGGAACATGTACTTAATCTTTTTGCAACTCTCGATGAACCAAGGCGCCACATCGTGGTCAAGCATGGCCTGCTCCATTTCAGGCTTCAGACCTTTGCCCTTACGGACAGCCTCCATGGTGGTAAATGCCAGCTTCGGCTCCACGCCCTTATCAATCAGGTAATTCATGATATCGTCACGGCAGCAGACGCATTCTTTCAGCGTTGCGGTGCCGGAACGAATGATATCCTGTGCGTTGCCCAGCCACACGTCCGTACCATGGCTCAGGCCGGAAATACGGATCAGTTCCTCCATGGTGGAGGGATGGGTATCATCCAGCATGCCGCGCACAAAGGCTGTACCGAACTCAGGAATGCCGAAGGTACCGGTGGTGCAGTCAATCTGCTCTTTGGTGACGCCCAGCGCCTCCGGAGAATGGAACAGACTGCGCACTGCCGGATCGTCCAGCGGGATATCACGGAAATCGACGCCTGTCAACTCACCTAGCTCGTGAATCATGGTCGGGTCCAAGTGACCCAGGCAGTCCAGCTTCACCAGAATATCGTGCATGGAGTTAAAGTCGAAGTGGGTAGTAATGAACTCGGCCGTAGGATCATCTGCAGGATGCTGAACTGCCGTGAACTGATAAATCTCGTATTCCTTCGGCACAACAACCATGCCTGCAGGGTGCTGACCGGTGGTGCGCTTTACGCCCACGCAGCCCTGCACCAGGCGTTCCTTTTCCGTGTTGCCGCACTGGACATGACGTTCTTCCAGATACTTGCTCACATAGCCGTAAGCCGTTTTATCAGCCAGGGTGCCCACCGTACCGGCGCGGAACACGTGTCCCTCGCCGAAGAGCTCCACCACCTGGTGGTGAGCGCGGGACTGGTACTCATTGGCGAAGTTCAGGTCGATATCAGGCACCTTATCACCGGCAAAGCCCAGGAAGACCTCGAAAGGAATATCGAATCCGTCCTTGGTCAAGGGTTTGCCGCAGATAGGACAATCTTTGTCCGGCAAGTCCACGCCTACCTGGTACTTGGTCTTATCCACATCAAAGAAGCCTTTACGGCAATGCTTGCACCGATAGTGAGGCGGCAAGGCGTTCACCTCGGTAATACCGCACATGCAGGCCACAAAGCTGGAACCAACGCTGCCGCGGCTGCCCACCAGGTAACCGTCCTTCAAGGAGCGCTGCACCAATCGTTCAGCAATGTTATACAAGGTAGCGAAACCGTAACCGATGATGGAGTGCAGTTCCTTCTCCAAACGCTTGGTCACAATGTCCGGCAGAGGATCGCCGTACCATTCCTTGGCCGTGCCCCAGGACATGTTCTGGATGTTATCTGCTGCATCGGGCCAGAAGGGCTGGAAAGTATCCTCTCCTTTGGGGTGCTTCGGGAACAGGCGGAGCTGTTCTACCTGGTCGGCAATCTTGCGAGGATTTTCAATGACAACCTCGTGAGCCTTCTCCTTACCCAGGTAGCTGAATTCCTCCAGCATCTCATTGGTGGTTTTGAAGTACAGCGGCGGCTGGTTGTCGCAGTCGTCAAAGCCCTGGCCCGCCTGGATAATGGCGCGGTTAATGGCATTGTGAGGATCCAGAAAGTGCACGTCGCCCGTAGCTACCACAGGGAGTCCCATCTCTTCGCCAAGCCGCACAATGGTGCGGTTCAGATCCCGCAGACCTTCATCGTCCTTAACCTGGCCATCCCGCACAAGGAAGGCGTTGTTGCCGATGGGCTGAATCTCCAGATAATCATAAAAGCTGGCAATCTTCTTCAGCTTGTCCCAGCTCTCGCCGGCCAAAACGGCACGGAAGAGTTCACCTGCCTCGCAGGCACTGCCCACAATCAGGCCTTCACGGTATTTCTGAATCATGGCCTTGGGCATGTGGGGCTTACGGCGGAAATATTCCAGATGGCCGATGGATACCAGTCGATTCAGGTTCTCCATACCCTTCTGCGTCTTCACCAGCAAAATAATATGGAAGCTTTCGCCGATGGCGCCGCCATGCAACTGTCTGTTCAGGTCTGCCAGGGTGTTCATCCCCTTCTCGCGGCATTCCTTGTACATTTTTGCAAGGCACAGAGCAGTGGCGGTGGCATCATGCACGGCACGGTGGGCATTCTTCAGGCTAACGCCCAGCTGTTTGCACAGGCTGCCCAGCTTGTGGCTCTTCATGTCCGGGTACATCTTGCGGCACATGGTCAGGGTATCCAGCACGGTACCATCCCACTGAACATCCAGCCGGCGAAGTTCTGCCTTCAGGAGCGCCGCATCAAAGGAAGCGTTGTGCGCCGCAATGGGGCAATCTCCGATGAATTCCATCAGTCTGGGAATGGCCGTTTCCGCCGTTTCCTTATCGGCCAACATCATATCCGTAATGCCTGTGATTTCGGTGATTTTCTCCTTCAAGGGCTGTTTGGGATTCACCAGGACGCTCATGGAATCCACTACAGTGCCGCCCTGTAGTTTCACCGCGCCGATCTCAATGACCCTGGCAATGTTGGTATTCAGGCCGGTGGACTCAAAGTCCAGCACCACAATGGGCGAATCAAAATCATATTCGGTGGCGTTTGTCACCACGGGAACTTCATCAATCAGATAGCCTTCACAGCCGGGGATGAGCTTGATGTCCTTGCCTTTCACGGCATTGAAGGCCGCGGGGAAAGCCTGCACAACGCCGTGATCCGTAATGGCCACGGCCGGATGTCCCCACTTGATGGCACGCTTGATAAGATCCTCCGCAGGGGTCAAGGCGTCCATGGTGGACATGTTGGTATGCATGTGCAGTTCGATGCGCTTCTCCTCGGCGGTGTCCATCCGCTCGATTTTCTCCATGGGAACCATGTCCCGCACGGAAATGGACAGCTCGTGGGCGAAGTTATCATACATGCACTCGCCGCGAATCTTCACGTTGATGCCGCACTTAATCTGCTCCACCTTGTCCATTACGGCTTTGCGCTCTTCATCGGTAATGGGGGGAGGCGGTGCTTCGTCGTTCTTCTTGGCAAAGCGGTTGCGGTAGCGCATGAACACCTTGCACAGGATGGAAGAGGTGTAGT
>CAVBFK010000188.1:0-4101 GCA_963594395.1 Lachnospiraceae bacterium | reverse complement strand
GTATGCCAAGACCGCTCCTGTCTTCGACTATCTGGTTGAAGTGAAGGTCGGCGACAAGGGCGCCCGCGTGCTGCTGCTGCAGACGACCCTGAAGGAAAAGGGCTTTGACCCCGGCAAGCTGGACGGCGTGTTCGGCGAGAATACCACCAATGCCGTTATCGCTTACCAGGCAAGCATTGGCCTGCCCCAGACGGGTCTGGCCGATGTGACCACCCTGATCAACCTCTATGAGGTGCCTGTGGAAACGCCTACTCCCGCTCCTACCACCCCTGCAACTCAGCTGAGCGGCAGCGTGTCCATTGCTTCTACCGCCTCTGCCGGCGATACCTTGGCACCGACCATCAGCCTGAATGCCGCTTCTTCTACCTATGTGTACAACTGGTTTAAGGACGGCGTGGCACTGGGTGTGACGACTTCCACCATTACCGTGGATAGCTCCATGGCTGGCTCGAAGCTGATGCTCATGGTCACCAGCGCCGATGTCAACTACACGGGCAGCGTGTTCAGCAACGAGTGCGTTGTGGCTGGCTCTTCCGAGCCCACGCCTACGCCCACGCCTGAACCTGCAACCGACCCTTCGACCGACCCTTCGACCGACCCTTCGACCGACCCGTCGACCGATCCTGATCCTTCCACGGATACGGACCTGTAACCTCATCAACAACGGCCCCAGCCAGGGAAGCAACGCCCTGGCCGGGGCTTTTTGTATGCAGAGAATTGCGCAACGGATTGTCGATTGATCGAATCACGGAAGTCTCCAAACGCTCAAACGCGGAGCTTTGTGTGATGATGATCATGACAACCAGCCTGGCAGAAGGGAAACACACTCCCTGCCTTGAATCCTGCGAATCTCAAGGAGCGCATGGAAGCAGAGAGATTGTCCTTCCTCTGCGTCTTCAACGAGCCCTATGCGGAAGCGTCGATTCGTCAACGGCTGGAAGACACCAACTGAATACAGAGACGACAAGAAAAGGCCGTGAGGAAATAAGCAATCCTCACGGCCTTTGTTGATGAAAATTGGTTTTATTCGGTGATGCTGAGCACCTTAGCATCGGCATCGTAGCTGATACTAAGCAGGCAATAATCCCGCAGGAAGGTAGTGCGCACAAGCAGCACATCGCCGTCAGCGGCAAGCTCACCGGCATCGGGGATGGTAAGAACATCGTTCAGTGCAATTTGGTAGCCGCCTTCCACCTGGGTGAAGGTCACCGTGTTGTTACCAATGGTGATGGTGAAAACCGTGTCGCTAACGCTGGTCTTCACCCATGTGGGCACAGCGGCCATCAGGTCATCCAGCGCGATGTACACGTTGTCATCTGCATCGGTGTAAACCCGGGGAGACACGCTGGTGCTCACATTGCCTTCGGTGGATAGATAGGTCAGTCCCTGGTCATCCAGCGTTACGGCTGCGCCTTCTGCCAGGGTAACATCGGTATCGGCAACAGCATAGGGCACAGCGTCCATATCTGTAGCGGTTGCAGGCTCTGTGTAGCCTTCCGGCAGAGCAACAACGGCTTCGGTTTCAGCGGGCTCAACCTCTGCAACGGCCTCTTCAGTCTCGGCCATGGCTTCAGCCTCTGCAACGGCTTCTGCTTCATCGGTCTCCGCTTCAGGAACCGGCAACTCCTCTGCGGCCGGGGCTTCCGTCACAGCGGGCGCAGGCGTTTCCGTTACCACAGGGGTGGCCGTTGCGGTGCCGGGGTAGGCAACCACGTTCTCTTCCTCAAAGAGGATGGTCTGGGTGGCACGTCCGGCCACACCGTCCTGCTGGAGGCCGTTGTAGTACTGGAAGCGAAGCACGGCGCGGCGGGTCTGGTTGCCATAAGCACCGTCTGCCTCGCCGGTGAGGTAGCCCAGCTCAATCAGCCGCTCCTGCACCTTTTTGACTTGGTCGCCGCGGTCGCCCTGCTTCAGGTTCTTATAGGCCTGATTCGGGGTGATCGTGGGCTGCGGCACCGGGGTGGCTGTTACCACCACGGGCACACCAGCCACCGTTACGGAAGGCGTTTCCGTGGCTTCGGCGGTATCTTCCGGGGCAGGGGTCACAATGGCAACAGGCGTTGCCGTCGGGGTCGGCGTTGCTTCCGGCAGTGTTTCACCCTGCATGGAGGTCGTCAGGGCCATGGTCATGTAGACCATTAATGCTTTCAGAAAATCCATGGTGTTTTCTCCTTTCAAGGGGAGATGGTATCCTCTCTGTGATGAACAGCAGTCTCTTTACTGCTGAACGCCGCTGGGCTGGAACAGCTTCAAAGCCCAACTGTGGTCAATGCAGATTTTCTGCCCCCGATCCGGCGGGAAGAAGGCGGAAAACCGCTCTACCAGCTGATCATACAGCTCCCGGGAAAAGTCTGCATGGTAAAGGCTATCACTGTTTCTCGGGCAGATCAGAAATTCCTGATACTGGATCCTGTCCACCAGCGCCACACGGTACAGCTCCTTGTCAGGAAACTGCTCGTGAAAGCTGTGGACAATGGGCAGCTTGCACAGCTCAATGACCCGGTCGTCCAGGCCAAGCTTGCTAAGGCGGATCTTTTCTGCAAGGTCGGCAGGCAAATGGGTCACACGAATCCGATAATCGCGCATGGGGCCGATGTCACCCAGCATTTTCAGCTGATCTTCCAGCATCGTAACAAAGAGCTCGTTTTCATCTTCGCCTTCCAGGTAGAAGAGATACTTGTTCACCGGGTCAAGGTAGAGCATCGGGAAGAACGTATCCTCTTCCTTGTTGCAGTGGGGGCAGTGGAAGTCGAAGAATGTGCCGCGCAGAATGGCATCCGTTGCCTCGGGCATTTCGGCGGAATTGACCACCTGGCACAGGGGCCTGGTGTACCTTCCTTTGCAGCGCGGGCACTCTATCACGGCTTCAATCCCGTGAAACTTGCTGGATTCCATTCCGACACCCCCTTTGCAGAAGAGAAAGGCTCTTTGATTACTGTTCCTTAATCTTCTCCAGGTATTCTTCGTAGTTGCACAGATAATCAGCAATGGTGCCGTCGGGCTTGATCTCAATGATGCGGTCGGCAATGGTGCTGATGAACTGGTGATCCTGGCTGGTGAAAATCACGTTGCCGGGGAAGTTGATCAGTGCATTGTTCACGGCGGTGATGGATTCCAGATCCAGGTGGTTCGTGGGCTGATCCAGCATCACGAAGTTAGCACCGGACAGCATCATGCGGGAGAGCATGCAGCGCACCTTCTCACCGCCGGACAGCACGCTGACCTGCTTGTACACATCATCGCCGCGGAAGAGCATACGGCCCAGCAGGTCGCGCATATCGCTTTCCAGCATGTTGGCAGGGCAGTACTGGGCGAACCAATCCAGCATGTTCTTGTCACAGCCGTTGAAGTAGGCGGAATTATCCTTGGGGAAGTAGCTGGTGGAAATGGTCACGCCCCACTTGACCGTACCGGAGTCGGGCTCCAGCTCCCCAGCCAGGATGCGGAACAGTGCCGTCTGTGCCTGCTCGTTGGTGCCGACCAAGGCAATCTTCTGTCCTTTGGTCACCAGGAAGGAAACGTCCTTCAGCAGCTGTACGCCGTCCTGGGTGTAGTTGATGTTGCTCACCTGCAGGATGTCCTTGCCGGCCTCGCGGTCAGGGGTGAAGCACACCCAGGGATAGCGGCGGGAGGAAGCAGGCATCTGCTCCATGGTCAGCTTGTCCAGCAGCTTGCGGCGGCTGGTGGCCTGCTTGGCCTTGGACTTGTTGGAGGAGAAGCGCTGAATGAAGGACTGCAGTTCGCGGATCTTGTCCTCATTGCGCTTCTTTTGATCCTTCATAATGGACTGCATCAGCTTGGAAGACTCGTACCAGAAGTCGTAGTTGCCCACGTACATCTTAATCTGGTTGTAGTCGATATCCACGATGTGGGTGCAGATGTTGTTCAGAAACCAACGGTCATGGCTGACCACAATCAGCGTGCCGGGGAATTCCATCAGAAAATCTTCCAGCCAGGCCACGGAGCGGTTGTCCAGGTTGTTGGTAGGCTCGTCCAGCAGCAGGATGTCGGGGTTTCCGAACAGGGCCTGTGCAAGCAGAACCTTGAACTTTTCGCCGCCCTTCAGGTCGGCCATGAGGAGATGCACTATTCCCTCATGGC
>CAVBFK010000187.1:0-18675 GCA_963594395.1 Lachnospiraceae bacterium | reverse complement strand
AGATAAGGTAGGCGCCTTTGTTACCGTTACCGAAGAAGAAGCCATGAAGCAGGCGGAAATCGCCGACCAGCTCCGTGCTTCCGGCGCCAAGGTGGCTCCGCTGTGCGGCGTGCCTGTGGCGGTGAAGGATAACATCTGCACCGAAGGCGTGCGCACCACCTGCGCCTCCAAAATGCTGGAAGATTTCATCCCCCCCTACAGCGCCACCGTGTGGGAAAAACTGCAGGGCGCAGGATGCGTCATGCTGGGCAAGACCAACATGGACGAGTTCGCCATGGGCTCCACCACGGAGAACAGCGCCTTCCATCCGACCCATAACCCTCACGATCCGACCTGCGTTCCCGGCGGTTCCTCCGGCGGCAGCGCGGCCTGCGTAGCGGCGGGCGAGGCACCTTTGGCGCTGGGCAGCGACACCGGCGGATCCATCCGCCAGCCGGCGGCCTTCTGCGGCGTGGTGGGCATGAAGCCTACCTACGGTATGGTCAGCCGCTACGGCTTGGTGGCCTTCGCTTCTTCCCTGGATCAGATTGGCCCCATGACCCGCACGGTGGAAGACAACGCCCTGGCACTGGATGCCATGGCGGGTTATGACCGCCGTGATACCACCTCCGTCAAGCGGGGCTACACCCCCATGAATCGCCAGATGAAGGACGGCGTGCAGGGCCTGACCATTGGTCTGCCCCGGGAAATGTTCGCCGAAGGCCTGTCGGCAGACGTCCGCAAGGCGGTAATGCATGCGGCGGATACCCTGAAAGACCTGGGCGCCAAGGTGAAGGAAGTTTCCATTCCTTCATTAGAATATGCACTGCCTGCCTACTATGTGCTGTCCAGCGCAGAGGCATCCAGCAACCTGGCGCGATTCGACGGTGTGCGCTACGGTCACCGTGCCAAGGAATACGCCGACCTGGAAGAATTGTATGTGAAGAGCCGCAGTGAGGGCTTCGGCGCAGAGGTGAAGCGCCGCATCCTGCTGGGCACCTACACCCTGAGCGCAGGCTACTTCGACGCTTATTATAAGAAGGCATTGCAGGTGCGCACCCTGGTGATCCGCGATATGGAGCAGGTCATGCAGAACTGCGATGCCCTGCTTGGCCCGGTTGCCCCCACCACGGCATACCATCTGGGCGAGAAAACCATGACGCCCCTGGAAATGTACCTGGGCGACATCCACACCGTGCCGGTGAACATTGCAGGCATTCCTGCCCTGTCCATGCCCTGCGGCATGGATAAGAAAGGCTTGCCGGTGGGCTTGCAGCTCATGGGCGCTACCTTCTCCGAGCCTATGCTGTATCGCATCGGCTACGCGCTGGAAGGGGCTCTGGGTCAGGTGCTGAAGGAGGTGTCACTGTAATGGCTGCTTGGCGAATGATTGACGGCTATGAAATGGTGATCGGTCTGGAGGTTCACGTAGAGCTGAAGACCCGCACCAAGATTTTCTGCTCCTGCGAAACGACCTTCGGCGCGGAGCCGAACACCCAGTGTTGCCCCGTGTGCATGGGCTTCCCCGGCACACTGCCCGTGCTGAATAAGCAGGTGGTGCATTACGCAGTGCTGGCCGGCCTGGCAACGGGATGCCAGATTGCCCGCTATTCCAAGCAGGATCGGAAGAATTACTTCTATCCCGACCTGCCCAAGGCTTATCAGATCAGCCAGTATGACCTGCCCCTGTGTATTGGCGGCCATCTGGAAGTGGAGACTTCCGAAGGGGCGAAGACCATTGGCATTACCCGCATTCACATTGAGGAAGATGCCGGCAAACTGGTGCACGATCCTGAAAAGGGAACGCTCATTGACTGCAACCGCTGCGGTGTGCCGCTGATTGAGATTGTGTCCGAGCCGGACATCCGCACGCCCCAGGAAGCGGTGGCCTACCTACAGAAGCTGAAGGCAGTCATTGCCTACACTGGCGTCAGCGATTGCAAGATGAACGAAGGCTCCCTGCGGTGCGACGTGAACCTGTCCATCCACAAGCCCGGCGAGCCCTTCGGCACCCGCACGGAAATGAAGAACCTGAACTCCTTCCAGTCTGTACAGCGGGCCATTGAAGAGGAATACCGCCGCCAGGTGGAAGCCGTTCGCAAGGGCGAGGCTATCGTGCAGGAAACCCGCCGCTTTGACCAGCAGACGGGCAAGACTTCCTCCATGCGCCGCAAGGAGAACGCCAACGACTACCGCTATTTTCCTGATCCCGACCTGGCACCCATCGTGCTGGCGCCTGATCTGGTGGAAACCTGGGGCAAGGAACTGCCCAAACTGCCCGATGAGCGCAAGGCCAGCTATATCCGCGAATATGGCCTGACCTCTTACGCGGCAGAACAGCTGGTCAGCGACAAGGCTTTGGCAGATTATTTTGAAACCGCCGCAGAATCCACACCGGCGGTCAAGACCTTGGCCAACCTGATGATTACCGAGGTGTTCCGCCTACTGGACGGTGAAAGCACCCTGATCCCCATTGCCCCGGCACATTTGGCGAAGATTGCCGCCATGGCGGAAGAGAACGTCATCAACAGCGGTGCCGCCAAGAAGATGGTCGCCGCGCTGTGGGTGAAGGATGAAGACCCTGAAGCGTACGCCGAGCGGGAACATCTCCGCCAGATCAATGATCCCGAAGTGCTGGGCGGCTACGTCCGCCAGGCGGTGGAGGAGCATCCCGACATGGTGGAAAGCTACCACAAGGGCAAAGTGAACCTGAAGAAGGCCCTGATGGGTGCGGCTATGGGTCTGGCCGGCGGCATGGCAAACCCCGTGCTTCTGCAGAAGCTTATGGACGAAGCCCTCGACCATTGATGTGATTCCCCTCTCCTCTGAAAAAGGGAAGAGGGGTTTTACGTTTTGGGAAATGAAGGGCTGAGACTTTTGTGCTTGCTTCAAAAACGGTAAACTTGTTAAGTGAGTAAGTACTTTCAAAGAGTCACACGCAGAAACGTCATGTAAACACGTTATGACAGGAACGATGTAAAATAGCTTGCGGAAACGGGACACTTTTGACCAGAAACGCCAAACTGAGTAAAAAATATGTTAAATTCCGGCCGGGAAAAATGAACGAAATCTTTACAAAAAACAGCTTGTATGCTATTATTACAGATGAGGTTCGATCCGTTTTGCACAAAAACAAAAGGAGGCTTCATTTATGAAGAAACTCGTATCTCTCCTGCTGGCACTGACCATGGTGCTCACGCTGGCAAGCGGTGCTGTGGCTGAGGAGACGAAGGATTACTCCGGCTACACCATCCGTATCTACTCTAACTCCAACTCCACCGAGCGCGTCAACTGGCTGACGAACGCCGCCAAGAAGGCCGGCTTCTCCATCTCCATTGACGACAACTCCGTCATCTCCGGTGACACCGCCGCCATTCAGAAGGCCAACGAGAGCAAGGATGGCGACATCCTGTTCGGCCTGAACGAGACCCGTTGGTCTCAGCTGGTGAACGGCACCTACGAGAACCTGACCGTGATGGACTGGACTCCTTCCTGGGCTGACGAAGTGGGCGCTTATGCCTATCCCGGCAAGGCCTACGGTCTGGTGGTGCAGAACATCCTGATGCTCTACCGCACCGATGACAAGGGCACCAATGGCGAAACCTTGAGCTTCGAGCATTGGTCCGATCTGGTGGACTCCGGCTACAACTGGTATCGTCAGGGCAAGGTCGGCGGCACCACCAACAGCAACATCAACAGCGCTATGCTGTACTCCTACACCGATCCCACCAGCCCTGCCGGCGGCATCTCTGTGGAAGGCTGGAAGATGCTGTGGAAGTACTGCGCTGAGGGCAACTTCACGGGCGATAGCTACGGCTTCGATCCCCTGAACCGCGGCGATGTGCAGGTTTCTACCTTCTACTCTTCTTCTCTGTACGGCAAGATCGACTCCGCTGCTGACAGCTCCGATTGCCCCCTGACCGGCACCACCGAGCCCGAAAACTGGGGCGTTGTGGACGTGGCAGACGGCACCTACTACATTGCTGAGTACATCGGCATCCTGGAGCGCGAAGGCCGCACCGAGGAAGAAACCGAGGCTGTGAAGGCTTTCGCTGAGTGGTTCGGTTCTGCTGAAACCCAGGCTGAGTGGTCCGATGAGTTCGACTCCTTCCCCTGCAACGAAGTTGCTGTGGCTGAAGTGTACGGCGACGACATCCCTGCAATCTATCAGCTGAAGAACTGCGCTCTGGAAACGGTGGAAGGCACCGACATGACCTATGCCGAGTATGTGGCCGCTCACACCAAGGAGTGGACTAACATCATGACCAACCTGGGCTTCTACTGGGCTGACGCTAGCGCCGCTCCTACCGAACCCGATTGGGACAACCTGGATTGGGCTACGCTGACCCAGTCTGCTGAGTAATTACTTAGCTGTCTTTGGCAGGATAGAACCCCGGTATGGCGGGTCCGGATCGGGCTCGCCATACGTTTTATTTATGCTTGGGGGTATTCTGCTTACTCGCCCGACACATTGAGGTAAGGAGCTGTATCCATGATTGAATTGAAGGACATCGTGGTCAAGTTCGGCGATTTTGAAGCCCTGCACCACATTAACGTTGACGTGAAGGAGGGTGAGTTCTTCACCTTCCTGGGACCGTCCGGCTGCGGCAAGACGACGACCCTGCGAACCATCACCGGTTTTATCGAGCCTGTGAGCGGCACGGTGAGTGTCAATAATGAAGACATCACCCATGTGGCTATTGAAAAGCGCAACATCGGTATTGTGTTCCAGAGCTATGCTTTGTTCCCCACCATGACCGTGGAAGATAACATCGCCTTCGGTCTGAAGCTCAAGCATATGAAGAAGGACGAGATCAAGGCCAAGGTGGCGGAAATCGCCAAGAAGGTGGAGCTGACCGATGCTCAGCTGAAGAAGGCTGTCAGCCAGCTGTCCGGCGGCCAACAGCAGCGCGTTGCTATCGCCCGCGCCCTGGTGACCAACCCTACCATCATCTGCATGGATGAGCCCCTGAGCAACCTGGACGCCAAGCTCCGTGTTCAGCTCCGTAATGAATTGAAGAGAATGCAGCGGGAGTTCGGCATTACCACCATCTATGTTACCCACGACCAGGAAGAGGCACTGACCCTGTCTGACCGCATTGCCGTGTTCAACAAGGGTAACATTGAGCAGATTGGCACCCCTAACGAGGTGTACAATCACTCCAAGACGGAGTTTGTCTGCAACTTCATCGGCGACATTAACCACATCGAGAAGCCTGTGGCCGAGCAGCTGAAGCTGAACGACCAGCAGAATCACTTCATCCGCCTGGAGCGCGTCCGCGTGAACAGCAGTAAGAACGACGGCGCCGCCCAGTTCAAGGGCGTCATCGAAAGCCGCGAATATTACGGATTGTACATCAAGTACTTCATCAACATCGGCGGCCAGACCATCAAGGCCATTGAGAAGAACGACGGCATCAACATCTATGAAGCCGGAGAGGAAGTCACGGTGTGCATTCACCCGGCAGACATCATGTCCTATGATGCTCCGCAGGCATAAGGGAGGAGTGCGGCAATGAACAAGAAACGCTTTTCCCTGACCCCGAGCACGATATGGAAAGTCTTCGGCACGGCATTCTTCGTGTATCTGTTCTTCGGGTTCATGCTCCTGCCCTGCCTGAACACCATTACCCAGGTGTTTACGGTGAAGGACGCCAACGGCAATGTTGACCCGCTGGCAGTCATTCGCTTCTTCTTCGCGGGCAACATGCCCACCTATGTGTGGAATTCTCTGAAGCTGGCCATCTGCCTGGTGATCACGGTGAATATCGTGGGCATCAGCATCGTGCTGCTGACGGAGTACTTCGACATCAAGGGCGCGAAGATCCTGCGCATCGGATACATGACCACCCTGGTTTATTCCGGTGTGGCACTG
Organism: Lachnospiraceae bacterium; assembly: GCA_963594395.1. Lineage (GTDB taxonomy): Bacteria > Bacillota > Clostridia > Christensenellales > Aristaeellaceae > CAKUFA01. The sequence goes on along the minus strand of CAVBFK010000187.1, from coordinate 12,821 downwards.
GTCACGGGCTACCTGTTCCTCTATGACAGCGACGGTATCCTCACCACCTGGCTGGCCAGCAAGTTCCCTGATATAGACAAGAACTGGTTCTCCGGTTTCAATGCAGTGCTGTTTACCATGACGTTCGCCTGCACCAGCAACCACGCGCTGTTCCTGCGCAACGCCATCCGTTCCATTGACTACAACACGGTGGAAGCCGCCCGCAACCTGGGTGCCAAGCCCTTCAAGGTGCTGCTGAAGGTGGTTCTGCCCACCCTGATTCCCACCCTGTTCTCCCTGACGGTCATGACCTTCATTACCGGCCTGTGCGCCATGAGTGCACCTACGCTGTTGGGCTATGACTCCATTAACCCGGAAATCGTCCGACTGGCCGGTTCTTCCACGGCAGATGAAGCCTTCCCTCAGGCCCGCGCGGCTCTGCTGTCCCTGATCCTGGCTCTGTTCACCATCGTTCTGCTGACGGTGCTTTCCTCTTACGAGCGGAAGGGTCACTATCTGTCCGTCAGCAAGACCAAGGCCAAATTGGTCAAGCAGAAGATCACCAACCCTGTGGCCAACGTGTTGGCGCACATTTACGCCTATGTGCTCTTCATCATCTACATGACTCCTGTGGTGATGATCGTCCTCTTTGCTTTCCAGAACTATCCCGCCATCCGTTCCAAGACCTTCTCCTTTGATCAGTTCACGTTGGTGAACTTCTTCGGTCAGCAGGACTATGAGTTCCTGACCAACCGCGGCAAGGTGAAGGTTCGCGAAGGCAGTATTTCCGGCCTGTTCAGCAACGATGCTACTGTGGGCGGCATTCGCCTGAGCTTTGTCATGTCTGCCATTGCCGCCGCCCTGGCCTGCGTTATCGTGGTGGTGGCCGTGAACTACATCTTCAAGAACAAGGGCAAGAAGCGTGCTACCGTCTTGGAATACAGCATGCTGTTCCCGTGGCTGCTGCCCACCATCCTGATCTGCTATTCCTACCGCACCTACTTCAACTCCGAAGACATCTGGTATGTGTTCAACAACAACCTGTACATGAAGGAGAATGTGCGGTTCCTGATTGTGATGGCATACACGGTGGTCAAACTGCCTTTCGCCTTGCGAATGATCAAGGCCGCTTTCTACGCCATCGATGATGAGCTGGAGGACGCGGCAAGAAACCTCGGCGCCAGCAGTCTGGTGACCTTCCTCAAGGTCAAACTGCCCATTGTGCTACCCAGCGTGCTGGCTGTGTTTGCCCTGAACTTCAACGCCCTCTTTACGGAGTATGACATGTCCGCCACCTTCCAGTCCAGCTACGGTACGACCTACGCCATGGTCATCCAGAGCATGTGCGCAGAGGAAGGCCGCGACGGCTACAACGTCAACGCTTCCGGCAGACGGTGCGCATCCACCGTGTTCATCATGGTGGTGTCCGGCCTGATCCTGTACCTGGTGTACGGCGTCGGCGCCCGCGACCTGGGTGAGCGCCTTGCCCGCAAGGAAAAGCGGAGGAAGCGTATCGCGGCCATCAAGGCAAAGTTCTCTCATAAAGAAGTAAAGGAAATCGCATAACCCATGCCCTCTTCTCTGACCATCAGGGAAGAGGGCTTTTTATACGGGAAGATGATTTGCAAAGCTGATAGGATATAACACACTTACAGTATCTTGCGAATCCGACCATCATATGCTAAAATGAAGAAAACTCCACTGAAATGGGGCATGGTTGTGGATACTTTCGGTGCACAGCTTTCTGCGGCACGCAGGGCAAAAGGTTATACGCAAGAGCAGTTGGCAGAATTATTGTCGGTTTCCCGCACGAGCGTTTCTCGGTGGGAAAGCGACCGCGTGATGCCGGATTTGGAGACCATCAAGCGTCTATCCGTTCTGCTGGAATACAATTTCTTCCCCACGAGAAGCGGCACCGGTATGCAAATCCCTGATATTGTCGAGGTCATTCCTGAGCAAACGATGCCTGCGCAAAGCGTGCCTGTTTCAGAAGAACCCCCGTCCAGCGTTCCTGCGGATGCGGCCGCGCCTGCGCCGCAGAAGAAGTCCCGCAAGCCGTGGATTATTGCCGGCATTTGCCTGCTGGCGGCGGTTTGCCTGGCGTTCCTGGTGCCGGTGCTTCTGCGGATTCCCAAAGCTAACATCGTGGTAGAGCCGCTGGAACCTGTTGCTTATCTGCAGGAATGTGATGATATGTACGGCAGCAAAGGCTGGAAGATGACCTTCGCCTTCACCAACACGACCGATGTGGGCTTTACGCCGGATCATGTGATGGTGCGGCTTTACGAGAATAATCGCATTGATAATAAGTTCACCATGACCTATGATGAAATCCGCCCATGGATGGATAATGACAGGCTCCTGAAGACGGATACCTCCCTGCAGCTGCTGTTCGGCACGAATTACACCTACCTGACGCGCATGGAATGCGAGATCTACGGCACCGATGACAACGGGCATTGGCTCCAGTTCAAGGGCAGTGTGGATCTGCTGAAGTCCGAGGAAGAATAACAAGAAACGTTCCTTTCACCCCTTCGAGGGGTGATTTTTTTGTTATGTGCACGAAAAACGGCTGGATGTGCATGATTTGCACATGGTGCACGCCGAATGTGCACGATGCGCACGTGACTTTTGGCTCGCACGCCACTACAATAAAGTCAAGACACAGGCGAAACAAGTTTGGAAGAAGGGAGGAAGCATGATCTATCTCGGTTGGATTGTCGTGTCTTTTCTTGTCGGATTTCTGCTGGCCCACGGGCTGAAGCGCCGCGCCAATCGCCCCTCACTGCGGGAGCGTTTCTCCATCGTGGATGCATTCCGCGGACGGAGCTACCGCGAGGTGCTGGCCATTGCAGGCGAAAAGCCCCGACGTGCCATCCGCTTCCCGGACGGTACCCTGCATCGAATCTGGCAAGAAGACGGGTATTCCATCACCCTGGCGTTCAATCGGTGGGATGTGTGCCTTGGGGTGGTGGAGGAGAAGGGGTAAAGAGACGTTCTTTGGTGCAACGGAATAGGAGGATGAGAGATTGAATGCTATAGAAGCGGAGTATCAGATGCGTAAGCAGCGATTTCTCCGCAAAGGTGTTAAGTATGTTCTTCTGTCGCTTTTGCTTACGGCTGTACTGATCGTATCAACGGGTTGCGCTGTTCTTTTAATAGGTGAAAACAGAGAAGCCTATGATCGCCTTGAAAGAGCTGCTTCTAAGTTTAAATACCCGGCATCGGTTCATATTATTTCCGGAGAAATGAACGGAAATACGTTGTACTGTATGATTGAAGCAACGAACCAAAAACATTTACATTTTTACGGACTCTATGAAATCACAACCTATGGTGATATAAATGATTCAACTAGTTCTCGTTGCTATTCTAGTTCGCTGAACTGTGCTGCAATTAACAGTGCTCTAGCAGATCACTTTGGTGTTTCCTATTCCGGTTCTGATTCTGTACGGGCAATCAATTTGAATTTAATCATGGGAGGGCTTGAAAAAATGTGGTTTGTGGTTGTTATTGCTGTTGCTGTGGTACTTGGACTGAATGCTCTACTTGCAAGTTATGCTAGTGACATAGCACAGGATAAGGGATACGAAAAGAGACCTTGGTTCTATATGTGCTTTTTGCTTGGACCGATCCCTTACATCATCGTTGCTGCAATGCCTGATAAGGAGTTGCGAGATAAGATGCACAAGACGAATGTGTTGCTTGAAAAACTGTTGGCAGCGCAGGACACAACTTCTACTGCTACAGAGAAAACATCACAAGCTTAAGTTGCTTCGTTCTTACCGGAACTGTGAGGAGAAAGAAGAATGTCTGAACGATTGACAGTTGTCCGCCACTTTGTCGGACGAGGAGCTTCGCGAGCTGGAATCCGCTGAAGCAAAGCCGCCTGTCTTTGATGATGATAGCCCCCAAATGACAACGAAAGAAATTGCACAGTTCCACCCCATCGCAAAAACGGCTCACTGACTAAGTTGCCAGTGAGCCGTTTCTATTCGCCTTTCGGTGCGTTCACGGGAGGAATCTTTGGTCACCCAAGCCGCCCTCACGCAAAATTCTTCTTACTTCCCAAAATACCGCTTGAGCAAACCTGCAAATGCCTTGCCGTGGCGGGCTTCGTCCTTGGCCATTTCGTGCACGGTGTCGTGGATGGCATCCAGACCCAGCTCGCCAGCCTTCTTGGCCAGCTCATACTTGCCGGCGGTGGCACCGTTCTCAGCTTCCACACGCATGGTCAGGTTCTTCTCGGTGGAGTCGGTCACCACTTCGCCCAGCAGCTCGGCAAACTTGGCGGCGTGCTCGGCTTCTTCATAGGCGGCCTTTTCCCAGTACAGGCCGATTTCGGGATAGCCCTCGCGATGGGCAACCCGTGCCATGGCCAGATACATGCCAACCTCGGTGCACTCACCGGTGAAGTTCTCACGCAGACCCTGGATGATTTCCTCGGGAGCCTTCTTGCCCAGACCCACCACATGCTCGGCGGCCCAGCTCATGTTGGCATCCTGCTTCACAAACTTGCTGGCGGGAGCCTTGCAAACAGGGCACTGCTCGGGAGCCTGGTCACCTTCGTAAACATAACCGCAAATGCTGCAAACCCACTTCATATCTGTCTACCTCCTTAAAAGTCGATCATGATGTTCTTCTTTCAGGCGTTCCTACCGCCTGATGATAGTATCAACAGGTTTTGAAGAAGTGAAACAGGTTTTTCAAAAATTTTTTCACTTTTTTTGCGTCTGCCACTGAAGCACCGCGTCTACCGCCGTTCGGTTCATGCTGGGGGTGGCGAGAAGTTCCTCCTCCGTGGCGGCGCGGATGCCCTTGATGGAGCCGAAGCGGTTCATCAGCGCTTTGCGGCGGGTGGGGCCGATGCCCGGAATATCCTCCAACTGACTGTGCACAAAGGCCTTGCCACGCAGGGCGCGGTGGTAGGTAATGCCGAAGCGGTGCGCCTCGTCACGGACGCGCTGTACCAGGTGCAGTTCCGGCGTGTGGTGATCCAGGCAGATGGGATCTTCCCGATCCGGCAGGAAGATTTCCTCTTCCTTCTTGGCCAGACCAAACATGGCCACCTCGCCGGCACCCATGTCCAGCAAGGCTTGACGGGCAAACCGCAGTTGCTGCGGACCGCCGTCGATAAGCACCAGATCCGGCAGATCGGAAAACTTGCCGCCGATGGCCGGCAGTCCCTGCTTTTCCCGCTCGGCTTTTTCTTCCAAGCCTCTGGCAAAGCGGCGCCCCAGCACCTCGTTCATGGAGGCAAAGTCGTTGGCGCCTTCCACCGTCTTGATGCGGAAGCGGCGGTACTCCTTCTTGGCGGGCTTGCCGTCAATGAACACCACCATGGAGGCCACGCTGAGGACACCCTGGGTGTTGGAAATATCGTAGCCTTCAATGCGCCGGGGCGGCTTCTCCAATCCCAACGCTTTGGCCAGACCGATGCACGCACCCACAGTACGCTCTTCCTGAATGGCAGCCTTGGCATTGCGCTTGTCCAGGGCATCGGCGGCATTCTTGGCGGCAAGGCGTACCAGCTCGTGCTTCTCGCCTCGCTTGGGGGTGGCAAGGGTCACGGCACCGCCCTTCTGCTGACGGAGCCAGCCTTCCAGCTGCTCGGTGCTGTCCTCGGGCAGACTTTCACACAGCACGTTGCGGGGAATCAAGGCGCCGTCTTCATAATACTGGGTGAGAAATGCGGCGAGAATTTCCGCAGGATCTTCACTGCCTTCCCGGGGCAGAGCGAAATGATCGCCGCCCACCATGCGTCCTCCGCGGACGTAGATAACCTGCACCATGGCGTCCAGCCCGTCCTGTGCCAGGGCGAAAATGTCCTGCTCGCCCTGGGCGGTTTGAATGGCAATCTGCCGCTCCATGAGCCCTTCCACCCGGCGGATTTTGTCCCGATACACGGCGGCCTTCTCGTACTGCATCTTTGCGGCGGCGTCGTTCATGGATTTCTTCAAATTGTCGCACACTTGGCGGTAATCTCCGTTGAGGAAGGCCAGCACGCCGTCCATCATGTCCCAGTAGGCTTCCTCCGTGCATTTGCCCGCGCAGGGCGCCATGCATTTGCCGATGTCATAATTGATGCAGGGGCGCTTGGGAAATTTCAAGGGCAGGGTCTGCTTGCAGGTGCGCAGGGGGAACACGCCGCGAACGGCGTCAATCACCTGCTTGACCGCCGTTGCGCCGATGTACGGGCCGAAATACTTGGCGCCGTCCTTCTCCATGCGCCGGGCGAGGGTCAGCCGCGGGTACGCTTCTTTCAAATCAACCCGCAGATAGGGATAATGCTTGTCATCCTTCAGAAGAATGTTGTAGTAGGGCTTGTGGAGCTTGATAAGGTTGCACTCCAGGCACAGCGCCTCCAGATTGGTGTCGCACAGCAGGATGTCGAAATCCGCAATGTGGGAGATCATGGCCGCCACCTTGGGCGTGTGGTAGGTATCGCGGAAATACGAACGAACCCGGTTCTTCAGGTTCACCGCCTTGCCTACGTAGATGATGGTACCTTCCGCATCCTTCATGAGATAGCACCCCGGGCTCTCCGGCAGCTTCGCAATCTTCAGCTCCAGATTCTCACCCCAGTCGATTTTCGCCATGCATGCATCCCTCCGATGGGAATATTATAGCACGGGAAGCAAAGCATCAGCAAGGGCGGAAACAATCCCCTAAAAGAGAACAGATTACTTGAGAAAAATCAATGAAACCAATGGATGTATCCCCCAGGTTACTTCAAATTCTCATGTAATATACACAAAATTTTGTGTATGAGAAATTAATTTTCCAAACGTATTGACGCCTTTCAAGAAAAAAAGTAACATATAATTGTTGTCACAGAAACTGTAGATACAAGCTTTTGCTTCCCATAATAGAACAGACGTACGGTTTCTGGGCGGCGCTGAACATGCGAGAGGAAACTGGCACAAGGATGAAAAAAATCTGGAATGCTGTCAGCACACTGTTGGTCGTTGTGGTGGTTGCGCTGGCGGTACTGCTTGTTGGCGTGCGGGTGGTCGGATTGACACCGTACGCGGTGCTATCCGGCTCCATGGAGCCAACATATCACGTGGGATCGCTGATTTATGTCAAGTCCATCGAGCCGCAGGACGTGGAGGTCGGCATGCCGCTGACCTTCGTGGTGGATGAAAATCTGACCGTGGCAACCCACCGGGTGGTGGATATTTTCTCCACCAGCACCAAGGAAGAAACCGTGCTGGATGATAGCGGCAATCCTGTGCTGGATGAAAACGGCGCGGAAGTGACCCGGGAAGTTCCCTTGGAGGAAACGGCCTACTACTTCCAAACCAAAGGCGATGCCAATGAAAACGCGGACGGCTCGCTGGTGTACTATAAGAATGTGATCGGCACGCCGGTGTTCACCGTTCCGTATCTGGGCTACTTGTCCAGTTGGCTGCAGACCAAGAAGGGCACGATCATCGGCATTACCATCGCCATTGTGATCGTGATTCTGTCCTTCCTGCCGGATCTGTTGAAGGCAGTGGACGACAAGCCCAAGGCGAAGCACGCGGCCAAGAGCGATGATCAGCGGGATCATCAGTGATAGGAGAAAACAGGCATGAAGAATCATAAGTTGCGGAGGATTCTGCTGTTGGTGGTTTGCGCCGCCGCCATTGCCGCGGTCAGCGTCAGCGCCACCATGGCCTATCTGACGAGCACGGCCAGCGTGAAGAATACATTCACGATCGGTCAAGTGGCCATTACCCTGGATGAAACGAAGACCGATGCCGACGGCGTGGCAGTAACGCCTGCAACGCGGATCAGCGGCATTCGCTCCGCCGGCGAGCAATACACGAACACCTATCACCTGGTGCCCGGCCGCACGTACACCAAGGATCCTGTGGTGCACGTCACCGCAGGCAGCGAGGACAGCTGGATTTTCGTGAAGGTTGAAAACGGCATTGCCGCTTATGAAACGGAAGACGAAGATGCCATGCTCATTGCCGAGCAGATTGAGGCGAACGGCTGGATCGCGCTGACCGGCGTTGAAAACGTGTATTGCAAGCCTTATGTCAGCAGCGCAACCACCGTGGATCTGCCGGTGTTTGAAGATTTCACCATCGATGATGACGCCAATGAGATTGCCGGCTGGGACGATATCTCCGCGGCCAATACCACAGTGACCGTCACGGCCTACGCCATTCAGAAAGACGGCTTTAGCACCGTCCTTGAGGCCTGGAAGGCCGGCGGCTGGAACTGATGGAGTGCGGATGGAAAGGAAGTTACGCGCATGAGTGAAACGAAGCATGGATCGCGCATGGCACGCAGACAGGAAGCGGAGCGCAAGCAAGCCCGTAACCGCCGTGTGGTGCTGACCCTGTGCCTGATGCTGGTCGTTTGCCTGGCATCGGTGGGCGGTACGCTGGCATGGCTGAAGGCTGAAACCGCACCTGTGGTGAATACCTTCTCGCCTTCGAACATTGGCCTGACCCTTACGGAAACGCAGGGCACATCCTTCCAATTGATCCCTGGTAAGGCCTATGCGAAGGATCCGCAGGTGACCATCACCAACGATGTAAAGGCTTGGCTGTTTGTGAAGCTGGAGGCGACGGAGAATCTTGACGATTACGTCTCCTACACCCTGAACGGCGACGGCTGGACCATGGGCGACGGAGCTAGCGTTCCGGCAAACGTCATGTACCGCACCGTGGAAGCGGACGCATCGCAGAAGACGTTCTACCTCCTGGAGGGCGGCGCAAGCGAGAACCTCACGGGTCAGGTGACCATCAAGACCACGGTGACCAAGGAGAACATGCCCGATACGGACATGAACCTGGTGTTCACGGCCTACGCCATTCAGTATGAAGGCTTCGGCACCGTGGAAGCGGCCTGGGCAGAAGCTTCCGCCCAGCAGTAAAAGAAATCCCCGCCGCGCGTGCGGAATAGAGGATAGATCATCTCAGAAAAAAGAAAGGAAGAACGGAACATGAACAAGCGCAAGATCCTGCTTCTGGTGGCCTCTCTGTGCATCGTGGCGACCCTCGCCATCGGCGGCACCCTGGCTTACTTCACCGACAACGACAGCAAGACCAACACCTTCACCATCGGCAAGGTGGACATCAAGCTGGTAGAAAACTTCGATGCGGATAACGCCAAGCTGATCCCCGGTTCTCAGACCACCAACAACATCAAGAAGGAAGTTTTCATCAAGCTGGAATCCGGTTCTGAAGATTCCTATGTGTGGTTTGAACAGCTGATCCCCGCCGCACTGGACAGCACGGACGGCTCCACCGGTGCCAACAACGTTGTGCATGTGAACTGCCCCGGCGCTACTTGGGACAACTACCGCACCAGGTCCAAGTACTGGGCAGACGGCCAGACCGAAGCTCTTGCGCTGGAATACACATGGGATCACGATCCTGAGACGGAGCTGGGACTCGATGTGGGCACCGAAGGCTTCATCCGTCAGGAGACCGTTGACGGCGTGGTGTACAATGTGTACCTGCACCTGTATCATGGCAAGCTGAGCAACAAGACCGGCGGCCAGACTGCAACCACCATGGGCATGAGTCAGGTTTACCTGGATTCCAAGGTGGACTCTGACGGCACGAACTACACCATCAACGGAGATGTCATCGACTATGACTTCTCCCAGGGTGTGAACATCATCATCCGCGCCTACGGCATCCAGGCCGACGGCTTCGACGATGTGTATGCCGCCTACAAGGCCTACAACGGTCTGAACTAATCGCATATCCCTTCGGCCTGCTCTGTTTTTCAGGGCAGGCCATGCGAGGTTGATCGGCTATCGGATTTTTGCTTAGACGGTCGATCATCCTCTCATGGCCTGTACAGCAAGCGCCATGGATGATGGAAAGAAGGTAACCGCCGCAACCGCGGTGTGAGAGGAGCGTACGATATGGAAAATCAGGTGAAGGACCAGATGGCCGTTACGGAAACGACCCAGGTCAAGCACGCTCGTAAGCGCTATATGATTCTGGCAGCATTGATTCTCTGCTGCATCGCCCTGGTGACCGGCGGCACCCTGGCTTATTTCACCGCAGAGGAGACGGCATATAACGTCATCACCACCGGCGAGCTTTCCATGGAGTTGAAGGAGGAAACCACCGGCGGCAAGCCCTTCCCCGAGGGCGGAATCACGGGCATTGTTCCCGGACAGTCGGTGGATAAGAAGGTTTATGTCGTCAATAACGGCGGCGTGGACTTCTACGTCCGCATTGCGGTAAACAAGGCAGTGACGGGTGCCGATGGCGAGGAGCTTCCGTTCGAGCACATCACCCTGGATCTGAACACCGCAGACTGGACGGAAAAGGGCGGCTATTATTATTACAACCGTGTACTGAAGTCCGGCGAGAAGACCACCCCGTTGTTTAACACGGTGACCTTTGAAACATCCATGGACAGCACCTATATGGAAGCTACGGTGAACATCACCGTCAATGCCCAGGCAGTGCAGAGCCGCAACAACGGCAGCAGTGCCCTGGATGCCACCGGCTGGGCAGCCGAGTAAGGACGGGAGGGAGAGCAAGATGAAGAAGAAAGTAATGGCGTGCCTCGTATCTGCGAGCATGCTGCTGACCATGCTGTCCCCTGTTGCGGGAACCTTCGCGGCGGATCCGGCTACGCCTTCGGACGTGACCGAAGCGCAGGTGACGGAGACTGTTACCACGTCAGAAGAGACGACGCTCCCCACCGATGCCCCCGCGGCAGAAATCACGGAGACTCCCGTGGTGACGCCTGCGCCTTCTGCTGAGCAGACGGCCGAGCCCGCTGTCACGGAAGAATCTACGGTTGCGCCGGAAGAGACGCCTGTGGCAGAAGAGACTGCTGAACCTACGGCCGATCCTTCTGTTGATCCTTCCGCAGAACCCTCTGCCGAACCGACGGTTGAGCCTACGGAAGAACCTACCGAAGAGCCTACGGAAGAACCCACCGCAACGCCTGCTGTGCCGGAAAGCCCGTTGATGGCAGGCGTGACGCTGGACAAGACTTATGCCTTTGCCAATGAAGACGGCGTGATTGCCACCGTGAGCATCAGCGGCGGCTTTGCTCCCTATGATGTGACCCTGAAGGTCATGGCCAACGGCAACACCTATGAGCAGAGCACCGCAGGCCTTGAAGCAGGCAGTCTGGCATTGTATTATGCCCCTGTGGAATACGGCGTTCACACCTTTGAAGTAACGGTGACGGATGCTTCCGGTGCAACCTATGTGACCGCCGCCTCCCTGCCGGTGGCCATCCGCCGCGATGTGGAATATGCCGCCGATTGGGAAAGCACCGTGAAGGGCGTGAAGCTCACCGGTGACTGGCGCAAGGACTTGATCGCCATTGCGGAAACTCAGCTGGGGTACCAGGAGAGCGAGTATAACTTCGAGATTGACGAAAACGGCAAGCAGCAGGGTTTCACCCGCTACGGCGCATGGTACGGCGCGGCCTATTCGGATTGGTGCGGCATGTTTGTGGCCTTCTGCCTGAACTATGCCGAAATTCCTGAGGCAAGCGTTCCCCGCGATGCCCATTGCGAAATCCTGAAACAGAAGATGAACAGCCTGGGCGCGTATGAAGACGATGAGGATGCCTATGAGCCCAAGCCCGGCGACCTGGTGTTCTTCGCCTTTGAGCAGAAGAGCGTGCCGGATCATGTAGGCATTGTGGTCAGCGTCAGCGGCAACACCATTGAGACCATCGAAGGCAACAGCAACAAGGCCGTTCGCCGCAACAGCTACAGCCGCAGTGATGCAAACATCGTCGGCTATGCGAACATGGAAACCTTGATGCGCCGCGCCGGCAAGCTGGAAGAAACGGCTGAACCCGAAGTGACCGCCGCCCCTGAAACGACGGTTGCCCCCGAGGCCACGCCCGAAACCACGGAAGCCCCTGTCACAGAAGCTCCTGTGATGAAGGAAAGCGAAGACGGCGATACGGAAATCACCATCGCCGATATTGAAGGCGTCATCGTGCTGACGCAGCCTGCATCCTACGCATGGCAGCAGGGAAGCACCACATTGACCTTCACCGTGCAGAATGCGGTAAGCTATCAGTGGCAGTACGCCCTGTATACCGACGGCGAGCCTGCCTGGAGCGACGTTCCCGGCGGCGACGCATCGGAGCTTTCCGTCAGCATGGAGGTGGACAGCGCCAAGTACATGTACCGCTGCACGGCGACTGCCGCCAACGGCATCAGTGTCCTCAGCAATGAGGTGACCCTGGTGACCCCCGAACTGATTCGCTGGATCAATGAGGGCAGTGTGACCATGGACATGCTGAACCGCGCCATGAGTGCCAAGAGCATTGATTCCATGACGCTGGAAAATGACACGCTGGTCTATGTGCGCAACGGCAAGGTTTACGCCCGCTATGATTCCGCCACGGGTGCCGTAACCGATGAAGAAACCGGCCTGGTGGTGGCCTATATGGACGCACAAACCGGCATGATGTATCCCGTTTCCGCCGGTGAGTAATGAGCCGCAGAACGATGGATGGGAGGAAACCTGCTATGAACAAGAAATCCAGATGGGCGGCTCTTCTGCTGGCGCTGACGATGATGACACAGACAGCGGCCTGGGCAGATACCGGCGTTTCTGTGGATGATGTGGATAAATCCACCTACGATCAGTGGGTGAATGAAGCGCTGGACGACCGCGGCCCCGTGGTTGACGAGGGCGGCACGCTGACGGACGCCGCCACCTATCTCCCGGAGAAGAAGGATACCCCCGTTTATGAAACAACATCGTCGCAGACCCTGAACGTGCAGTCTGCCGATGGGGAAAGCACGGTGTCCGTTTCTCTGCCGGAAAAGGGCATGGTGCAGCTCTCTGTCAGCGGCGGCGCCGGCCAGTGGCAGGTGCAGGTGCTGAATCAGT
>CAVBFK010000186.1:0-6544 GCA_963594395.1 Lachnospiraceae bacterium | reverse complement strand
TGATTTGAATTTCCCTCGGCCGACCGCCCACAGACAAGCTGACGGCTTTGGTAGCTTCATGTTACGGACGTACGGCAAAGCTTAGGTACGCTCGTTCCCCGCGTAAATGACGTCAGTTACCGGGCACGCGGGCAGCCCGGGCCAACGTCACGGCATTAAGCCGCGAAAGCGAATTCGTTATTGTCAGTTACTTTTTTTCCCCGTTGTTGCGCGGTTCAGGGGCCGCGGCTCGCTTATCCCACCCTCGACACTCCCGTCGAAACCGGATCATCCCCATGGTGGTGAAACTGACACTCGCTTCATTTTGAATTATACAGCAAGATGGCACTTTTGTCCATAGCCCGGGCGCATCACTTCTGACGCTCCCGCAGGGCACGGCGGATATCCCGATCCGCATCCCGCTTGGCAATGGCGTCGCGCTTGTCGTGCACGTCTTTGCCCTTGCACAGACCCAGCTGCAATTTCATGCGGCCATCCTTCAGGTAGACTTCCAGCGGAATCAGCGTGTAGCCTTGACGGGCGACCAGCGCATCCAGCTTGCGAATCTCGGACTTGTGCATCAGCAGACGCTTAGGCCGCAGAGGCTCGCGGTTGAACTGATTGCCCTGCTCGTAGGGGCTGATGTGCATACCTTCGACCCAGATTTCACCCTGGCGGATTTGTGCCCAGGATTCCTTCAGGTTGACACGCCCTTGCCGCATGGATTTCACTTCGGTGCCGAAGAGCTCCAGACCGCACTCGTAGCGTTCTTCCACAAAATAGTCGTGGAAAGCCTTGCGATTTTGGGCAACAGGCTTGATTCCCTTTTGATGCGGCATGGTATCAATCTCCTTCGGGCTGGTCTTCGCTATCGATTATAGCATGAATCGCGTTGGCGCGCAATCCCAATTAAAAGGGGAGGAATAGCCCCAAAAGACTGTCCCTCCCGTGAATCATCTATCAAGGGAATCGATTAGCATTCCTTCTTGGCGAAGTGGAAATACTTCTTGGCGTTCTCGTAGCTGATGCCGCGCACGATGTCGCTGAGCAGATCCATATCGTTGGGGAACATGCCATCTTCCACCCACTGACCCAGCAGACGGCAGAGGATGCGGCGGAAGTACTCGTGACGGGGATAGCTCAGGAAGCTACGGCTGTCCGTCAGCATGCCCACGAAGCCGGCGAGGTAGCCCAGGTTGGCCAGACTGGTCAGCTGGTCAGTCATGCCCTTGAAGTGGTCATTGAACCACCATGCGGAGCCGTGCTGCACCTTGCTCACGGCTTCATCGCTCTGGAAGCAGCCGCAGATGGTGTCGATGGCTTCGTTGTCGTTGGGGTTCAGGCTGTACAGGATGGTCTGAGGCAGGAAGCCGCCTTCTTCCAGTGCGCCCAGGAAAGCGGCCGTCTGAGAAGAGGGAGCATAGTTGTTGATGCAGTCGTAGCCGGTATCAGGACCCAGCTTGCGGTACTGGGGCTGATTGTTGTCGCGGCGGCAGCCGTAGTGCAGCTGCATGGTCCAGTGCATCTCGTAATACTTCTTGGACACGAAGAGCATGAAGGCAGTCTTGAAGATAGCCTGCTCGTCCTCGGAAATTTCGCCGCCGTTCAGACGCTTTGCGAAGATGGCTTCCACATCCTCATCAGAGGCAGGAGCATACATCACATAGTTCAGGGCGTGGTCGCTCAGGCAGCAGTTGTTCTTGGCGAAGTATTCCATGCGGTTGGCAAGAGCCTTCTTCAGGTCAGCAAAGGAAGCAATCTTCATGCCGGCGGCAGCTTCCAGCTTGGCCAGATAGTCCAGATATTCGGGCTTTTCCAGGTTCATGGCCTTGTCAGGGCGCCATGCGGGCAGCACGGTGGTCTTGAAGGTCTTGTCACCGGCCAGCTTCTGATGCCACTCCAGGGTATCAATGGGATCATCCGTGGTGCAGATGGTGTCCACATTGCTCATGTTGATCAGGCCGCGGACGCTGTAGCCGGCGCTCTGCAGCTTGGCATTGCAGAGGTTCCACACTTCATCAGCGGTCTTGGCGCTCAGGGCACCCTGATAGCCGAAGTAGTTGCGCAGCTCCAGGTGGCTCCAGTGATACAGGGGGTTGCCGATGCCCTTGCCAACAACCTCTGCCCACTTGCAGAACTTTTCATAATCGGAGGCGTCACCGGTGATGTACTTCTCAGGCACACCGGCGCAGCGCATAAGACGCCACTTGTAGTGGTCGCCGCCCAGCCAAACCTGGGTGATATTTTCGTAGCGGACGTCGTCCCAAATTTCCTTGGGGCTGATGTGGCAATGGTAGTCAATGATGGGGCACTTAGCGGCTACATCATGATACAGCGTGCGAGCAGTAGGGGTATTCAGCAGGAAATCCTTGTCCATGAATGCTTGCATGGTTCTTTGCTCCTTTACGAAAAAAGATTTCTATGCATGACCGGGGCACATTGGCTCCGCCGGCCATTGATCAAACATCCGATGGGATGTCGGGTCACAGGGTACTTCCGCGGCGCACAAGCTCCGCAGTGAAAACGGTGCGCTGGGGCATTTCACGGCCTTCCAGCACGCCCAGCATGGTGGTGACACAGTGACTGCACAGGGCGTTCAGCCGGTTGTCTACGCTGGTCAGCTCCGGCTCACAGCACAGGCAGAAATTGGAGTTGTTGTAGCCGATGATGCTCAGCTGCTTCGGGATGCTTTGATGTACCACGCGGGCGTATTTGGCGGCACCGACGGCCAGAATGTCTTCGGAAGACAGCACGGCGTCGAAATGCAGGCCGTTTTCATGAAGATTGACCAGATAGTCACGGGCGTGGGGGACGCTCATCTTATCTTCACTGAAGAGATGAATCAGTTCCTTCCGCACGGGAATGCCGCGGCTTTCCAGACCCTCGCAGTAGCCCTGCAGTTTCTTCTGGCCGGAATAGTTGCGGCTGTGGTGCAGATACAGAATGTCCTTGCATCCGGTGTCGATGAGAAAACGGCAGGCTTCCTTCGTGGCGCGGC
Organism: Lachnospiraceae bacterium; assembly: GCA_963594395.1. Lineage (GTDB taxonomy): Bacteria > Bacillota > Clostridia > Christensenellales > Aristaeellaceae > CAKUFA01. The sequence goes on along the minus strand of CAVBFK010000186.1, from coordinate 3,567 downwards.
GGTCATCGCACAGCACGCAGTACACGTTATCATAGAGGAAAGATCCGTTCAGAATGACCACCGGCATCACCTTGGCGGCCTGACGGATATACTCATTGTCCGCGTCGTTTTCTTCAATAAAGCTGGAGCCCATGAGCACCAGACCGTCCACATGGCGGTTCATCAGCTGAGAAACGCCGTTTTCCCGGGCGGTCAGCTCCTTGCCGGTGCAGGAAAGGACGCAGTTGTACTGGTGTCCGCGAAATTCCTGCTCCAGGAAGCCCAACGCCTGCGCCAGATAAGAGTCAGCGGCATTGGGGCAGAGCAGACCGATGGTTTTCATCGTGTTGAGGCCGAGACCACGGGCAAAAGCATTAGGCACATAACCGCTTTCGTTGATCACGGCCATGACCTTATCCTTGGTCTTCTGGCTTACGTGGGTGCTGTTGTTCAGCACGCGGGACACTGTGGCAATGGAAACGCCTGCCCGTCGGGAAATGTCATAAATGTTCATGGCGAATCCTTTCACAAAGATGTAAAGACTTACATTGAATTTCCACGACCATTATACGATATTTTGCATTCGATTGCAACGCTTTTTCGCTCACGACGGGTAAAAAAATCGCTTGATTTGCTTGCTTTGCGATAAAATTCAGAAATTCATGGATGTTTTTTGAAAAATGCATTGACGTGCACAGGAAAAAGGAGTAAGATAATCACGATGGCGTGTAAATGTTTACACGATATGAAAAACTCAAGCTTTCAGGAGGGATACCAACGATGGATCGTCTCACGGCTGCCATGAAGGATGCCCCTGTGCGTCCTATCCGCGTACTGCAATTTGGTGAAGGTAATTTTCTGCGTGCTTTTGTTGATTATATGATTGATATTGCCAATGAAAAGACCGATTTCAACGGCAGTATCGTGCTGGTGAAGCCCATTGAAATGGGCACGCTGTTCCCGGCATTCAAGGAGCAGGACTATCGCTATACCGTGCTGCTGCGCGGCTTGGTAGATGGCAAGCCTGTGGAGATCGAGCGCATTGTGTCTTCCGTGGCAGATGCTGTGGATGCCTATGCTGACTACGAGAAGTATGCTGCTTATGCCAAGCTGGATACCCTGCGCTTCATTGTGAGCAACACCACCGAAGCCGGTATCGTGCTGGACGAGACCGACAAGTTCGAGTACAATCCTCCGCACTCCTATCCCGGCAAGCTGACCAAGCTGCTGTTCGAGCGCGCCGAGCACTTCAACTACGCCATGGACAAGGGTCTGATCATCCTGCCTGTGGAGCTGATTGACGACAACGGCATCATGCTGAAAAAGTGCGTGATGGCGCTGGCCAAGCTGTGGAACCTGGGCGAGAAGTTCGAGCAGTGGCTGGAGAATGCCTGTGTGTTCACTTCTACCCTGGTGGACCGCATCGTGACCGGCTATCCCCGCGGCGAGGATCAGGCCATCTGGAACAAGCTGGGCTATGAAGACCGCATCCTGGTGACCGCTGAGCCTTTCGGCCTGTGGGTCATCGAGTCTGCTAAGGACATCTCCAAGGAACTGCCTCTGCCTGACTGCGGCCTGCCGGTTATCTACACCGACAACCAGAAGCCCTACAAGCAGCGCAAGGTTCGCATCCTGAACGGCGCCCACACCTCTTTCGTGCCTGCCGCTTACCTGTGCGGTTACGATTACGTGCTGGATGCCATGAATGATCCCATGATCAAGACCTTCATGCAGAAGACCCTGTATGATGAAGTTATCCCGACCTTGACCCTGCCCAAGGAAGACCTGATGGCTTTCGCTGAGGCTGTAACGGGCCGCTTCATGAACCCCTACATCAAGCATGCCCTCATGTCCATCTGCCTGAACAGCGTAAGCAAGTGGCGCGCCCGCTGCATGCCTTCTCTGCTGGGCTATGTGGAGAAGTACGGCAAGCTGCCCGAGCATCTGACCTTCTCCATTGCTACCCTGATGGCTCTGTATCACGGCGGCAAGCTGGTGGACGGCAAGCTGGTGTGCGACCGCAACGGTCAGCCCTACACCCTGCAGGACGATGCTGCTGTGGTGGAGTTCTTCGCCAACAATTCCGACAAGCCCGCCAAGGAAATGGTGCAGATGTTCTTGTCCAACGAGACCTTCTTCGGCCAGGATCTGACCAAGGTGGAAGGCCTGGTGGACAGCGTGTCCGCCTCTCTGGAAGATGTCCTGAACCGCGGCGCACGCACGGTTATGACCGAACGCTTCGGAGGCTGAAATCATGCGTGAACTGCTGAAGATCAGCGCATCCGACAATGTGGCTGTGGCCTTGATGCCCCTGACGAAGGGGAGCAAGGCTGAGGCCGAAAACGTCACCGTAACCCTGCAGGACGATGTTCCTGCAGGGCACAAGGTGGCTCTGGAAGATATCAAGGCCGGCGAAAAGATCGTCAAGTACGGTTTCCCGATCGGCGAAGCCAAGTGCGATATTGTAGCAGGCAGTCACGTGCATGTGCATAACCTGCACACCCTGCTGTCCGGCGAATTGAGCTATACCTATCATCCCACGAATCCGCAAGTTGTTCCCGCGGCTCCTGCCACCTTCAATGGCTATCCCCGCAAGGATGGCCGGGTCGGCGTCCGCAACGAGCTGTGGATTCTGCCCACCGTTGGCTGCGTCAACGATGTGGCACGCTCTCTGGAGCGCAAGGCACAGTCCTTGGCAGGGGATGGCGTGGAGGGCGTCTTTGCCTTTACTCATCCGTACGGCTGCTCTCAGATGACGGAAGATCAGGAGAATACCCGCAATGTGCTGGCCGATCTGGCAACGCATCCCAACGTGGGCGGCGTGCTGGTGCTGGGCCTCGGCTGTGAAAACAGCGGCGTGGAAGAAATCCGCAAGCGCATGGGGGACTATGACCAGGATCGTGTCCGCTTCCTCATCAGCCAGCAGGTGGAAGATGAAGTGGAAGAAGGCATGAAGCTCCTGAAGGAACTGGCCGACAACATGCGCAATGAAAAGCGCGTGCCCTGCGAAGCTTCCAAGCTGGTCATAGGCTTGAAGTGCGGCGGTTCGGACGGATTCAGCGGCATTACGGCCAACCCTGTCATCGGCGGCTTCTCTGACCTGCTGATTGCCCAGGGCGGTAGTACCATCCTGACAGAAGTTCCGGAGATGTTCGGCGCAGAAACCATTTTGATGGATCGCTGCGAAAACGAGGCAACGTTTGAAAAGACGGTGGCATTGATCAACGACTTTAAGCGTTACTTCGAGGAGCATCATCAGACAATTTACGAGAATCCGTCTCCCGGCAACAAGGCCGGCGGCATCTCTACCCTGGAAGATAAGGCATTGGGCTGCACCCAGAAGAGCGGCTTTGCCCCTGTGAAGGACGTCCTTCGCTACGGTCAGCGCGTGCAGACCAAGGGTTTGAATCTGCTGTCTGCCCCCGGCAATGACCTGGTGGCCGCTACGGCGCTTGCCGCTTCCGGCGCACAGATCGTGCTGTTCTCCACGGGTCGCGGTACGCCCTTTGCGTCTCCTGTGCCCACGGTGAAGATTGCCAGCAACAGCCGTCTTGCCAACATGAAGAAGGGCTGGATTGACTTCAACGC
>CAVBFK010000185.1:0-3505 GCA_963594395.1 Lachnospiraceae bacterium | reverse complement strand
TCAATCTGACATCCATCCAGCACCCACCGCACCACAGCATCCCGATAGACATTCACAAAGAAGTCCACATAGAAATTGAAATGCTCATCATGACCAAAATAAGGCTTCAGCCGCCCGGTCACCATGGGGCGGATCACATCCCCCAAATATTCATAGAAGGAATTCTGCCCCGTCTGCTTCAGCGCCGCGCGGTAGAAGGGCATATTCTTCTGAAAGAACATGCAGAACCGCACCAGTGCATCCGAGGGCGCAAGCTCATCCTTCTCCTGCTGATATTCCTCGAAAAACTCTGTATAGAAGATCCAGTTCACCAGATCATACTTATCGCGAAAATGGTAGTAGAAGCTTTTGCGGTTCATATCGCAGGCGGCGCAGATGTCCCCCACGGTAATCTTGCTCAGCGGACGCTGCCGCATCAGATCCTTCATGGCATAGGCCAGGACCTTCTTGGTAACGCCGGACTCGGCCATCGTTGCTTCCTCCCTCTTGCTCCGAATACCTGCATTATAAACGCGGAACATGACATGAAAATGAACTGAAGGAAACAAAATTGAGAATTGTGGAGAATTTTTTGCTCTTCCCCGATCTTTTTCACTTCATCACCTTTGTTCCGGCCAGTAGCCCCACCGCCAGCACCGTGCTGAGCACATCTGCCGCGGCCTGTGCCGCAAGAATGCCCGTATAGCCGAAGAGGTGCACGCACACCACCAGTGTCAGCACGAACACCACGCCTTGCCGGCTGATGGAAAGCAGGAAAGACGGAATCACCTTGCCCGTGGCCTGGAAGAGCACCGTCAGCAGCAGAACAACCCCTGCGAACACGGAGGTTACGGCCTGCCAGCGGAGCATTTCCGTGCCGGCGGCAATGAGATCTTCCCCGGAAACAAACACGCCCATGAGCTGGGGCGCCAAGAGGCACAGCACCGCGGTGAGCACCACGGCCAGCAGGGACACAAAGTACAGGCAGAAGGTCAGCAGCTGCTTGAGCTCCTTCCGGCGTCCTGCGCCGAAGAGGTAGCCGAAGATGGGCACGCCGCCGAAGGTGAAGCCGGTCATCACCAGCTGAACGATCATGATGATTTTCAGCACAATGCCCATGGCGGCAATCTTATCGTTGCCGTACGGGAGCAGGAACTGATTCATAACGATCACCGTCAGGCTCTGCATCAGGTTGCTCAGGGCGGCGGAAATGCCGACGCCCAGAATCTGCCGAAGCTCCTCCCCTGTCACGCGGCACCGGGACGGCTTGACGGACAGATAGCGGCTCTTTTTCTTCAGGATGATGAGGCAGTACACCACCGAGCACAGGTAACCGATGACCGTTGCCACGGCGGCACCCATGGCGCCCATGCCGCAGGCGGAAATGAGGATGGGGTCCAGAATGATGTTCACTACCGCGCCCAGGATGGTGCCGACCATGGATTCATTGGCCATGCCCTCGCAGCGGAGCAGATTGGTGTGGATGAAGCTTGCCACCACAATGGGCGCGCAGACGGAAAGCACCATGGAATAGTTGCGGGCATGCGGGAGGGTGGCCTCATCGGCGCCGAAAAGCGTCAGCATGGGGGTATTGAACACGGTCATGATGACTGCCAGCACCGCGCCGACACTCAGCGCCGCGTAGAAGCAGAAGGAGCTGACCTGCGCCGTTTTCTCGGTTTCATTCTTGCCCAGCAGACGGGAAATGAGGGAACTGCCGCCCTGACCGAAGATATTGCCAAAGGCCATGAGGGTGGTAAACAGCGGCGAGCACAGGGACACGCCTGCAATCAGGTCGGTGTCGTTGGTCTGCGCGATGAAAAAGGTGTCCGCCAGATTGTAAATTAGCGTCACCACCAAGCCAAGCATCACCGGCAGGGCCATTTTGAAGTAGCTCCGCCGGTAATGATTCTGATCATACAATGCTTCCATGGGATTCCTCCTTGAGATGACGAAGATTTGCGGGAAGGCGGCTTTTGAGTCAAAAGCCCATTCCCGCACCCATCCCGAAAACCGAATGGGGAGTCGCGTTATAAGCCAAATTATATTGTAAGGGTTGGTCTTGCATTTTGTTGTGCCATGTGGCACAATGGAGAAAAATCAAGGGAGCATATGAAATGAAGGAAATCAAGGACGCCCCGCGGCTGAACCGCCTCTACGAAACCCAGAAGGAGCACTTTCGCTCCCGGCCGGAGGTATTGCGTCTGCTTTCCTTTGAAAAGGGAGAACTGCTCAACGATCCCATGCATCCTCTGACGCAGTTTCTCATCATTGTGCAGGGGCAGACGATGATCTACGGCCTGACGGAAACCGGCGCCATCCGCTATGTGGCGCAGTCCGGCAAGGGCACGCTGCTGGGGGATGTAGAATTCTGCGATGCCGACGGTGCAGGCTTCTACACCGAGGCGCTGGACACGGTGCTATGCCTTGCCGTCCCATTTGAAGGGAACCGCCCTGCGCTGGACAACGATCCCGTCTTTCTCCGCTATGTGATGCAGGCGCTGGCGGGCAAGCTGTCCTTTTCCGCGATGATTGACGTGACCTCCCAAACCCTGGAGGAGAAGTTGTTGCTTTATCTGGAGAAGCTCTGCCCCACCCACGAGATGGACTCTGTCAACGATGCCCTGCGCCTCCTGCATTGTAGCCGGCGTCAGCTCCAGCGGGTGCTGAAGGATCTGTGCGGCCGGGGGACGCTGGTGAAAACGGGAAAAGGAAGGTATCATCTGGCGGAAGGGCAAGGTTAAGGGAAGGTTAAATTTTCATCTCTGCCCCCAGGGAAAAGGAGTCCCCCGTTCATATGTCGAACTCCTCCATAAAACCCAACGAAATTATCGCGCAAAAGGAGCGAATCATCATGAAGATTCTCAGCTGCAAGGATGCCGCCTTCAAGACCTATGGCCGCGTGGTAGACGGCTATGACGTTTCTGACCTGCTGAATCAACTGCAAAAGACGCCCCAGACCGACCACACGGAGTACGTTCCCCGGGAGGAGCTTCTCCACGCCGCCAAAGGGGCAGAAGATCTGGGCACGGCGCTCTACGGCGGTATGCCCTTCCAGCTGGGCTGGTGCAACGGTCACAATACCAAGCTGAACTGCCTGGAATTCCACCGGGACAGCGAGTTTAACCTGGGCACGGAGGACTTCATCCTTCTGCTGGCCAAGGAAAGCGACATGGAGGACGGCAAGCTGGACACCGCCAAGGTGAAGGCTTTCAAGGTGCCCGCCGGCGTGCTGGTGGAGGTGTATGCCACCACGCTGCACTATGCACCCTGCCATGTGGATGCCGCAAAGGGCTTCCGCGTCATGGTGGCGCTGCCGGACAAGACCAACACGGACTTCCGTCAGCCCAGCCCCAATCCCCTGGATGCCACCCTGTGGGCTCGCAACAAGTGGCTCCTGGCTCATGAGGAAAGCGATGAAGCCAAGGCTGGCGCCTATGTGGGTCTGGTGGGCGAAAACATCGACATCGGCTAAGCGCAGAATCTTCCAATCAATAAGATCTTCCGACATAGAAGAAGGGGAAAG
>CAVBFK010000184.1:0-3485 GCA_963594395.1 Lachnospiraceae bacterium | reverse complement strand
GGTAGAAGCGTCCCGCCGCTTTGCACAGCTTTTCTGCCACCAGATGATAGCCCAATTCCTGCACTGCCTGGCGCACAACTTCCTGATCCGTGTGGGCAGACATCACCAGAGCGGCGCCCTGAATGCGGTCTCTGCCACCCAGCACAATGTCTGCCATGGTCTTTCCGCCCATGCCGGTGACCGAGATACAGCCGACCTTTTCATCCACGGCATTCAGGCCATCCGCACAGATCAGCTTTACCCGATCCTCCAGGCCTTGCTTGTGCACCTGTTCCCGTGCATGCTGCAGAGCCTTCTCGCTGATGTCTGCCATGATCATGCGCTTGCAGATGCCTTGATTCAGCAGATGGCAGGGCAGCAGGCCGTGATCCGTGCCAATATCCGCGCCAACCTCGCAAGGCTCATACAGCGATGCGGCCAGCGTTAATCTTTCATCCATAGATCCTCCCCAAAAGACGCGATGAACGACGTACGGGAGGGCGACTCTTCTCTTTCAAGTCCCCTCCCGTATTCACCTTGAAAATGATCAATCCAAATAATCCCGCAATTTCTTGCTGCGGCTGGGATGGCGCAGTTTGCGGAGCGCCTTGGCCTCAATCTGGCGGATGCGCTCACGGGTAACATTGAACTCCTTGCCCACTTCTTCCAGCGTACGCAGGCGGCCGTCTTCCAGGCCAAAGCGCAGTACCAGCACTTTCTTTTCCCGCGGCGTCAGGGTGTCCAGAACTTCCTTTAACTGCTCCTGCATCAGGGAAAAAGACGCCGTATCCGCCGGCGTAGGGGCCGACTCATCCTTGATAAAGTCGCCCAGGTGGCTGTCCTCCTCTTCACCGATAGGGGTTTCGAGGCTCACCGGCTCTTGGGCAATCTTCATAATCTCCTGCACTTTGCTTTCGGAGATACCCATCTCCTTGGCAATTTCCGCTGTGGTGGGCTCGCGACCCAATTCCTGCAGCAGCTGACGGCTGGTGCGAATGAGCTTGTTAATGGTTTCCACCATATGCACGGGAATGCGGATGGTGCGTGCCTGGTCGGCAATGGCGCGGGTGATTGCCTGGCGAATCCACCAGGTTGCATAGGTAGAAAACTTGAAACCCTTGCGGTAATCAAACTTTTCCACAGCCTTGATCAGACCCAGATTGCCTTCCTGAATCAAATCCAGGAACAGCATACCGCGTCCCACATAGCGCTTGGCAATGGACACCACCAGCCGCAGATTCGATTCACTGAGCTTCTTCTTCGCGGCTTCCCTCTCTTCCGGCGTGCCGTTTTCAAGCTTCTTCGCGATTTCGATCTCTTCCTCGGCAGTCAGCAAAGGCACTTTGCCAATTTCCTTCAGGTACATCCGCACAGGGTCGTCCACGCTGATTCCCTCAGGCACAGACAAATCCAGCTGCTTTTCTTCCTCCGCAGGGGCTTTCTCCTCGTGCTCATCCGGCGAATCCTCATTGGTTACCGTGATTCCAAGCGCCTCCATGGTTTCCAGCACTTTATCCAGCTGGTCGGGATCCATATCCATCTCCATGAGGCGGTCCATAACGTCTTTATAAGTCATACGGCCTTGGCTTCGGCCATCTTCATACAGCTTATTCAACTTAGCCTGACGTTCTTCCGGCGAAAGCGTCATTTGGAATCACTCCCTCTCGGCTGCCCTTGCAGCCCGTCTGCCGCATCAAGCGGCAAACATCGGTCCATAACATCTCATTCTTTTCAGGGTGTAGGCACCACAAGTGCCCCATTGCACCTTCTTGCTTTAGGCGGAAATACCGCCGTCATTTTGTTGTTGTTTTTTAGTCCAGGTATCCAGACAGGAGACGGCCGCGGCTGGGATGGCGCAGTTTGCGCAGTGCCTTGGCCTCAATCTGGCGGATACGTTCACGGGTCACGTTAAAGTAGGCACCGACCTCTTCCAGTGTGCGCATCCGGCCATCATCCAGGCCGAAGCGGAGGATCAGCACCTGCTGTTCACGGGGCGTCAGGGTATCCAACACGGAGGAAAGCTGTTCCTTCATCATGGACATGGAGGCCGCTTCCTCAGGGCTCTGAGAGGTTTCATCGGCAATGAAATCACCAAAGCGGCTGTCCTCTTCCTCGCCCACGGGAGCATCAATGCTTCGAGGCTCGCTGGTCAGGCAGATCAATTCTTCCACGCGCTTCACGGACAGATTCATGCGCTGAGCAATTTCCTCCGTCGTGGGGTCGCGGGTCAATTCCTGGGTCAATTCGCGGCGGACGCGCATCAGGCGATTCACATGCTCCACCATGTGCACAGGAATGCGGATGGTGCGAGCTTGGTCAGCAATGGCGCGGGAGATGGCCTGGCGAATCCACCAGGTTGCATAAGTAGAGAACTTATAGCCGCGGGTATAGTCGAACTTTTCTGCTGCCTTGATCAGACCCAGGTTGCCTTCCTGAATCAGATCCAGCAGCTGCATGCCGCGTCCCACATAATGCCGTGCCAGGGACACCACCAAGCGAAGGTTGGCGGAAATCAGCTGCTTCTTAGCATCTGCATCGCCCTGCTCAATCCGCTTGGCCAGCTCAACCTCTTCGTCGGCGGTCAGCAGCGGCGTTGCACCAATCTCACGCAGATACATTCTCACAGGATCGGACAGGCTGTCGTCATAAGCATCGGTATAGGTGGCGGCGGCATCGCCCTTGGTCTGCTCCGCGGGCTGTTCATCCACCACTTCGATCTTCATGGACTGAAGGGTGTCCAGCACAGCATCCATCTGCTCTGCATCCATGCCCAGTCCTTCCAGCTGATCGGCAATTTCCTGAACGGTCAGCTTGCCTTGCTCGCGTCCCATCTCATAAAGATCGTTCAGTTTCTCCTGGCGAACGTCTGTTGAAAGTGTCACGGGAATCCTCACTCCTATTATCTGTCTGCGCGTTATCGGTTTTCATGGCCGTGGGTCTTTAAGCGGTTCAGCTGTGCGCTGAGCTCCTGCACCTGCTGCAGTGCTTCCCGTTTCTCCTCACCGGTCATGCTGTTAACATTTTGCATGATCGCTTTGATCTGCCCCTCGATGCGTTTGCGCCGCAGGGAGGAAAGGCAATCCTGCGCCATCTGAATCAGCTGATCCCGATCTTCCGACAAGGGAGTCAACAGCATCTGACTGACGCGTGCGCGGACATCTTCGCGATCCTGGAATTCATCCACCAAGGCGGCGGGGGAAGCGCCCTCGCTCAACCTTGTATAAAGAGATTTCAGCAAAGGGTCGTCAAAATCCTTCTCTGAAATAATATCTGACGGCAATCTTCCTGTACCCAGCAGGGAAATCAGCATCTCCTGGGCACGGAGCTCTTCACCGCCGGCGGCAATCTGCGGTCTTCTGCGCGCGGAGGCCGCAGTGGCAGATACCTTCTGCACCGCTTCTTGCGCCTTGGGCGCCGTCTGCTCGATCTGTGCCAGAAGCACCTCATGACTGAAGCCGGTCTGCACCATCAGCTCTTGCAGATGGTTTTCCAATTCCACCGGCTCC
>CAVBFK010000183.1:0-2252 GCA_963594395.1 Lachnospiraceae bacterium | reverse complement strand
GCTTTCCGACCGGTTCAACATTTCTGAAAGCTACCTGTCCCACATGTTCAAGAACAAGACCGGGCAGAATTTCTCCGTCTACCTGGAAAATCTGCGGCTCAACGAGGCCGCGCGCCGGCTGAAAGAGCCCGACTGCAATCTTTCCTCCCTGTACCTGGAGCTTGGATATAACAATTCCACAACTTTCCGCCGTGCCTTCAAGAAACGCTTTGGCATGGCGCCCAGCGAAATGCGAAGCTAAGGAGGGTTCCTGATGATCACCATTTCTGTTGCTAGCGGCACCGAGGTAGACACGCTCAGCAAAGCCATTGCCCTTTTGCCGGAAGATGATGGACAGCCGGTTTGTATCCATCTGGCGCCCGGCATCTATCGGGAAAAAGTGACCCTATCCCGCGCCAACACCATTCTGGAAGGCTCCGGTGCAGAACAGACCAAAGTCGTTTTTGATGACGGTGCAACGGAGATTCTGCCGGACGGCATGAAGCGCGGTACCTTTCGCACGGCTACCATGCTCATTGATGCACCACATGTCACGCTCCGCCATTTAACCGTGGAGAATGATGCCGCGCCCCGGGAAGCCGTGGGACAGGCCATTGCCCTGTATGTGGACGCTGACGATTTTCTGGCAGAGCACTGCGCACTGCTGGGACACCAAGACACCCTGTTCACGGCACCCCTGCCGCCAAAGGAAATTCAGAAGAACGGCTTCATCGGCCCGAAGCAGTTTACACCGCGCACGCCCCAGCGGCATGTGTACCGGGATTGCTTGATCGTTGGAGATATTGACTTCATCTTCGGTGGTGCCGCCGCATGGTTCGAGCATTGTGAGATTCGCAGTGTAGACGGCCGCAAAGACCGCACTGCCCCCTACGAGAGCTATCTTTCCGCCGCATCCACCCCCGAAGGGCAGCGGTTCGGCTATGTGTTCTACCAGTGCCGCCTAACAGGCGAAGGCATTCCGGAGCACAGTGTTTACCTTGGCCGTCCTTGGCGGAACTTTGCCAAGACTGCGTTCATCGAGTGTGAAATGGGCGCCCACATCAAGCCCGAAGGCTTCCACGACTGGAACAAACCCGACGCCCACGAAACCATGTTCTATGCTGAGTACCGTTCTTCTGGCAATGGTGCTATAGGTGAACGTGCTCCCTATGCGCATCATCTCACCGATGCAGAAGCCGCTGAGTACACACTCGATACCTTCCTTGCACATGCCTTGGACAAATAGCCCTGCAGTCCGGAGGCACTGATTTCTCATAACAAAAAGGATGGAACATCCCGTATTCCATCCCCTCAAAATCGAAACATACCATATTCGGTTTTCAACAAAAAGCAGGAGGAAGCATGGAAGCTTTCCTCCTGCTTTTGCTTACTTCTCGTAGCCCAGCGTACGAAGATCGTCCATGCGGTTGCGCCAATCAGGGCGAACCTTTACCCACAGTTTCAGGTTCACGTGCATGCCCAGGAGCTGTTCAATATCTGCACGAGCTTCACTGCCAATGGTCTGCAGCATGGCACCATGCTTACCGATGATGATGCCCTTATGGGCTTCCCGTTCGCAGTAAATGGTGGCATGAATCTCCATGAAGTCGTCGCTTTCCTTGTTCATGGCCATCATTTCCACACCGATGCCGTGAGGTACTTCATCGCGCAGATGGAGCAGTGCCTTCTCGCGGATCATTTCTGCGCAGATCTGACGCTCAGGCTGGTCGGTCATCATGTCATCAGGAAAATACTTGGGGCCTTCAGGAAGTCCCTTCACCAGGGCGTTGGTCAGATCTTCCAGGCCGTCGCCGGTTTTGGCGCTGATCGGTACAATGGCGTCATAGGGCAAGTCTGCAAAAGATGCGATGAGCGCCAGCAGCTTCTCAGGTGCCAGCAGATCGATCTTGTTCAGTGCCAACAGCTTCGGCACCTTCTTTTCAGACATTTCCTTGACGATGGCACGATCCTGCTCGCCTACCTGGGTAGCGTCCACCAGCACCAGCACGCCGTCCATGCCGTCCATGGCATCCTTAACGGACTGCATCATGTACTCACCCAGGCGGGTTCTGGGATGATGAATACCGGGGGTATCCAGGAAGACCATCTGCCAGTCTTCACGGGTCATTACACCCATAATGCGGTTGCGGGTGGTCTGGGGACGGTTGGACACAATGGCGACCTTCTCACCGACCAGTGCGTTCATCAGGGTCGATTTACCAACGTTCGGGCGTCCCACAATGGTGATAAAGCCAGAACGGAAATGATTCTGT
>CAVBFK010000182.1:0-6521 GCA_963594395.1 Lachnospiraceae bacterium | reverse complement strand
TCTCTCATAAGATGGAAGAAATCCTCCGCATCTCTGATGATGTGACCATCATGCGTGACGGTCAGTGGGTTGCCACGAAGCCTGCTAAGGAATTGACCATGGACGAAATCATCCGCCTGATGGTTGGCCGTCCGCTGACGAACCGCTTCCCGCCGAAGGACAACGTGGTGGAAGAGGAGAACATCCTTCAGGTGGAAGGCTTGACCGGTATGTATTCCAATCTGCGTGATGCAAACATTAGCGTCCGTAAGGGCGAGATTGTGGGCGTTGCAGGTCTGGATGGTTCCGGTCGTACCTCTTTGCTGGAGTGCATCTTCGGTAGTGCTACCAAAAAGTCCGGTAAGATTTACAAGGAAGGCAAGCTTGTTGCCAACAAGACACCTCGTGAGGCCATCAAGAATGGCTTTGCTCTGGTGACGGAGGAACGCCGTGCTACGGGTATCATGGGTATCCTGGATATTCGTATCAACACTGTAATCGCCAGCTTGAAGAAGTACAAGACTGGTCCGTTCCTTAGTGAAAAGAAGATGGCCACTGCTACGGATAGCATGATCAAGGCCATGAGCATCAAGACACCTAGCCAGCAGACCAAGATCAATACCCTGTCCGGTGGTAACCAGCAAAAGGTTATCTTCGGCCGCTGGATTTTGACACAGCCTGAAGTGCTTCTGCTGGATGAGCCGACACGCGGTATCGACGTAGGTGCCAAGTACGAAATCTACCAGTTGATTCAGAACCTTGCTAAGCAGGGCAAGGCAGTTATCATGGTTTCTTCTGAGATGCCTGAGCTGTTGGGCGTGTGCAACCGAATCGTTGTCATGTCCGGTGGACGTGTGGCTGGCGAAGTTGATGCTGACCAAACCACTCAGGAAGAAATTATGACCCTTGCCGCAAAATATGTATAAGGAGGGCGACTGATATGCCCGGGAAAATGGAATCTTTCAGAGCGCTGTCCGCAAAGGATAAGCGTAGTTCTGTGGTCAATTGGGTGCTCGACCATGCCATGATCATTATCATCCTCTTGCTGGCTGTGTATGTACAGATTCAGCGTCCCCAGTTCTTCGGCGTGCCTTCGCTGGTGAACATCATCTCCCTGACGGCAGTTCGTCTGCCTATGGCTTTGGGCGTTGCAGGCTGTATCGTGCTGGCCGGTACCGACTTGACCGGTGGCCGTGTGGCTGGCTTGACCGCTTTCGTTGCAGCTATCCTGCTGCAGAAGGCTAATGCAAACGGCCGCTTCCTTGTCGACGGTGTTCCTCAGAATGTTTTCCTCGTCATCCTGCTGGTTATGCTGATCGGTGCATGCGTTGGCTTCATCAACGGCTTTGTTATGGCAAAGTGGAAGCTGCATCCATACATCATCACCTTGGCTATGCAGATGATCACCTATGGTGTCTATTTGACGCTGTCCAACTCCAAGCAGATTTCCAGCTTGGACACCAGCTACACCACTGACTTTGTTACCAAGTCGCTGGTGAAGATCGGCACCACCTCCGTACCTATGTACGTTCTGATGGCTGTTATTGTTACGGCGATCATGTGGGTCATTTGGAATAAGACGACCTTTGGCAAGAACATGTTTGCTATTGGTTCCAACGAAGAAGCTGCCCGCGTGTCCGGCGTTAACGTCATGGCAACCATCATCGGCGTGTTCATGCTGGCTGGCGCTCTGTACGGCTACACTGGTTTCGTGGAAGCTGCTCGTCTGGGTTCTTCTACCGCTACCCTGGGTCTGAACTACGAAGCTGATGCTATCTCCGCTGTGGTTATCGGCGGTGTGTCCTTCGTCGGCGGCACTGGTAAGATCAGCGGCGTGGTTCTCGGCGTGTTCATGATGCAGTTGATCATCTCCGGCATGACCTTCCTGGGCATCTCCGGTAACATCACCTACATCATCAAGGGCGCTGTTATCCTGATTGCCTGCATTCTGGATATGCGCAAGTATATGCGTCGTAAGTAATTCGACCGTAAAGAAAGAGGCCTGCCATCCTGCGGGGTGGCGGGTCTCTTTTTGAAAAGGAGCTAACGCATGAGTGAAATCAAAAATGATTTGAAGCCCGAACCTGTCAAGAAAAAAGACGACGTTCCGCATAATTGGATCACCAATATTTACGATAAACTGAACATCCCTGTGTGGGTGCTGGACATTATGTTGGTGGTTCTGTGCGCTGTGGTGGTGTTCTGCTTTATCTACGGCGCAAATGTTCAGTGATCAGTAGCTCGAAGCGACCGAGAGGCTTATGCTTTTCGGTTGCTTTTTTCGTGTCCGTTTCTTGAATTTACGGAGCAATATGGTATACTTGTGCTATTCGGATGGAAGGGATTGATAGGCAATGGATCTGCACCAAATGGCACAAAGCGCACGAGAAGCGGCATGGACGCTGGCGGCTGTTTCCAGCGAGGGACGCAACGCGGCACTGCTTGAAATGGCATCCTGCCTGCAGGAAGATCGGGACGCCATTTTCGCGGCGAATGAAGCAGATATGGTACAGGCTCAGCAGGATGGCCTTTCTGCACCCATGCTGGGCAGATTGCGCTTTGGTGATGAAAAGCTGGCGCAGGTGATTGCCGGACTGAAAGCCTTGGCAGATTTGCCGGATCCCATTGGCCAAACAACCCTGGCGCGTGAAATTACGGAAGGGTTGAAGCTTTATCGTGTGACGTGTCCTATCGGCGTGATCGGCGTGATTTTTGAAAGCCGCCCCGATGCGTTGGTGCAAATCGCCTCGCTGGCACTGAAGAGCGGCAACGCGGTGCTCTTGAAGGGCGGGCGGGAAGCGTTGAAGACCAACCATGTTTTGTGCGAATCCCTCCGCCGTGCCGCGAAGCATGCAGGCTTGCCGGAAAACTTCGCGCAGCTCTTGGAGAGCCGCGAAGACGTGGCCGCCATGCTGAAGGAAGACACGCTGATTGACTTGATCATACCCCGCGGCAGTAATGCCTTTGTGCGGTACATCATGGATAATAGCCGTATCCCTGTTCTTGGTCATGCGGATGGCATTTGCCACGTGTATGTTGACCGCAAGGCTGATTTGAAGATGGCTGTCAAGGTGGCTGTGGACAGCAAGGCACAGAACGTGGCCGTCTGCAATGCCATGGAAACATTGCTTGTGCACCGGGATATTGCCGCGACGTTCCTGCCCATGGTGGCAGACGCTATGCACGAGGCACATGTGCTTTTGAAGGGCGATGAAGCTACGCGCGCCTGTATTGATTGCGAAGAAGCCACCGAAGAAGATTGGCGCACGGAGTATTTGGATCGCATTTTGTCCATCCGCGTGGTAGATTCGCTGGAACAGGCCATTGATCACATGAACCGTTACGGCTCGCACCATACGGATTGCATCGTAACGGAAGATGATGCGGCGGCATCGGCGTTCATGACCCGGGTAGATAGCGCAGGCGTCTACCGCAATGTGTCCACACGGTTTGCCGACGGCTTTGTTTATGGTTTCGGCGCAGAGGTGGGCATTGCTACAGGTAAAATTCATGCCCGCGGGCCCATGGGACCCGAAGGGCTGACAACCTATAAATACAAGTTGTTGGGACACGGTCAGCTCATGGCAGAAATGAAGCACGGAGACCGGCATTATACCCATCAGCTGTTGAATGAAGATTGTCCTCTGTGACTGGGAAAGCGAGCGATGATTGGTGCAAGAGCTTCCGTTTGCTCTTTTTGACTTTGACAATACCCTGGCTAAGGGAGATTCCATCGTGCCGTTTCTGATGTACTGCATTCGGCACGGTCAGGCTCCATGGTACCAGGTTTTTAAGGCACTGCATGGATTCCTGGAACAGAAACGTTGCCCGGAGAAAATCAGCACGGCGAAAGGCAGAACGCTGTCCTTTCTCAAAGGGCGGCAACAGGAAGACGTGCAGGCGCTGGCAAGACGTTTTTGGCAAGAGTCCCTTAGCAAGCGAGTCTACGCGGCAGGCGTTGCGGAAATGAAGAAGCTAAAGGCAGAAGGGTATTACATCCTGGTGGTGTCGGCTTCGCCTTCTGCCTACATGGATGTGTTGACGGAATTTTTGCCTGCCGATGGTGTCATCTCGACAGTCTGCGGCGTTGACGAGTGCGGACGGTACAACGGTCTGGTGGGCGAAAATTGCAAAGAGCTCCAGAAGCCTTTGCGGATTGCTGAGTATTTGGCGGCACATCACCTGGTGCTGGATCCGAAACACTCATGCGCGTACGGAGATTCCAAAAGTGATGCGCCAATGTTGAGCCTTGTAGCGTCACCATTTGTCGTGAATGGTAACAAGGATTTGCAGGCCATGGTGCCGTCAGCGACGGTGGTCAACTGGCACTGATGACGCGTAGTTCATCATTTTTTGTTGAAAGTTTACAAAAAATTCGCTTTTTTCGGCGGATTTCACTTTTCTTCACCCTGCGGCTGTGCTATAATGAACATGGCCGTTTTACTTTTGGCTGGATCAGTTGGAAGGAGCGATCTTTTTGGTAGATAAGCAACTCATGGATCAAATGGAAAAGGTACTCGGGCGGTTGTCCGTTCCGGTGGCTATTTTAGATAAAGATGCAGAAACGGGTTTGCCGGGGGATACGTCCTTGCCCCTGCGGGAATTGACAGACGGCGTGTGCCAGTCCCTTGGCGGACGCCTGTATCTGCCTGTGAAGCAGCCGGCAGTTGTGCTGGCTTGCCATGAAGGCATTCCCGGCGCACGGGATGTGCTGACCTTGGCCGAGGCATTGCTGATCAGCTTGGGCAACAGCGATACCCACGCAGAGAACTGCTTCGATGTGTACCGCCGCACTCTGCGCGGTGAATTGGCCGGTGCCGAGCTGGAAGCCGCCGCCCATGAGCATCAGCTGCCGGACAATCTGCCCCGCTGCGTGATGGTTTTCCATATTGTGCAGACGGAGAAGGAGCGCGCCTTTGAACTTCTGCGGGATTTGACGCCCATGCAGGAGAAAGACGTGCTGATCGATATGGATCGGCATACCGCGGCACTCATCAAGGATGTATCCGATGTAGAAACCTCGGATGAGCTGGTGCAGTTTGCAGAGGCTCTGCAGGAAACGCTGATGGGCGAGACGGCGCACCAGATGACCGTCGGCATCGGCGGTACGCGGAATACGCTGGATGAAATCCGCGACAGCTACAAGGAAGCCAAGCGCGCCATTGAAGTGGGACGCATCTTCCAGCCAGAAAATACCATTTATGTGTATAGCCGGCTGATCTTCGAGCGCTTCCTGATGGAATTGCCCCAGGATATCAGCGCCTATTATCACAACCTGCTCTTTAACCGGAAGACGGCTCGCCTTTTTAACGAAGAAATGCTCTATACCATTGAGATGTTCTTCAAGAAGGATCTGAACCTGTCGGATACGGCTCGTCAGCTGTATATCCACCGCAACACGCTGGTGTACCGTCTGGACAAGGTTCAGCGGCAGACCGGATTGGATCTGCGTCATTTTGAGGATGCCGTTACGTTCAAGCTGCTGATGGAGCTGAAGAAGTGCAGTGGCGACCGTCTCCTGACCAAATAAGCAAGGAGGAATCTGGCAATGAAAAAGAAATGGATGCTGGTGCTGTCCCTGGTTCTGGCGCTGTGTGTCATGAGCTCCTGCGCCTATCTGCCCCTGCTGGGCATCAGCACGAGCAGTTCAACCGATACGACGACCACCACCGCCACGGCAACAGATGATTCGTCTGACACGGTGACCATCTCCAAGGAAGCCTACGAGCGCTATCAGAAGTTCGACACACTGATTCAGATGATGGATTATGTGGAGCAGGGCTTCTATGAAGATGTGGACGAGGAGACTCTGCTGCAGGGCGCGGCATCCGGCCTGCTGTCTGCCACGGGCGATCCTTATACCTTCTACTACACGCCTGAAGATTATGCCTCCTTGTGGGAAGACGATGAAGGCGAGTATGCCGGTGTCGGCCTGCAGATTTCTGCTTCCTATGTAACGGGTCTGTGCACCATCAGCCGTGTGTTTGACGGCAGCCCTGCCCAAGAAGCCGGCATTCACAAGGGCGACATTCTGTACAAGGTGGAGGATCTGTATGTGACGGCCACCAACCTGCAGGATGCAGTGGACATCATGCGCGGCACCCCCGGCACCACGGTGGAAGTGGTGTTCCTCCGCGACAATGAGGAAATGACCTATACCCTGGAGCGCAAGACGATCAATGTGAACCGCATTGACTCCATGATGCTGACGGACGACATTGGCTACATCTACCTGTATGAATTCGCAGGCGACTGCGCTGAGAAGTTCTCTGAGGCGCTGACCAACCTTCAGGATCAGGGCGCGAAGGGCTTGATCATTGACCTGCGCGACAACCCTGGCGGCTGGGTCAACGACGCACAGTCGATTGGCGATTTGTTCCTGGATGAGGGCGTGCTGTGCTACCTGGAGTACAAGGACGGTTCCCGCGAGTATTATCGTACCACGGATGGCAAGGTAGATATGCCGCTGGTCATTCTGGTGAACGAGAACAGCGCCAGCTCCTCTGAAATCCTGACGGGCGCGTTGAAGGATCGTGCAGATG
>CAVBFK010000181.1:0-2854 GCA_963594395.1 Lachnospiraceae bacterium | reverse complement strand
GTCCATCACTGGGAGCTCCGTTTGAAGATGGAAACGGACTTCGGCAAGCCTTTGAAGGCGCCCAAATTTTCCAGGGATCCCATGGTGCTCTCCTTCTTCACGCAGCTTCTGCTTCGCAATGAGAATTTTCAAGATACCTACGTTCAGCTGGGCGAGGATCGTACCAGCGAACGACTCTACCACTTCGGCCGCTATCTGGTGACCAGCGGCAGTCAGAAGCAGTCCCCCATGGCCATGAATCTGCAAGGCGTGTGGAATGACAATGTCGCCTGCCGCATCGGCTGGACCTGTGACATGCACCTGGACGTCAACACCCAGATGAACTACTGGATCACGGAAGCAGGCAATCTGTCTTCCTGCCACGAATCCCTCTTCCGCTGGATGGAGGAGTATCTGATCCCCATGGGCAGAATTGCCGCGAAACAGCACTACGGCATGCCCGGTTGGGTGGGCGAACTGGTAGCCAACGCCTGGGGTTATGCCGAGCCCTATTGGAATCGGAGCCTTGCACCCTGCCCGGCCTGCGGCTTCTGGCTGGCACTGCACATCATGGAGCACTACCGCACCACGCAGGATCAAGCTTTTCTGAAGGATCACGGTTTCCCCATGCTGGATGGAGCGGTGGACTTCATTCTGGCCTATGTGTTCAAGGATGAGAACGGCATCTACCAAAGCGGCCCGTCCATCTCCCCCGAGAATGCCTTTATGACGGAAGAAGGCAAGCAGTACGCTTCCCTCAGTCCCACGTACGAAATCAGCCTAATCCGCGGCGTATTGCAAGACTGGCTGGAAGCGGACGATGCGCTATCCGGCAAGCATCCCGAGCGCCGGTCACAGATTCAGGAGATACTGGCGCATCTGCCGCCCATCCGTGTGGCAAACGGCATCATTGCCGAGTGGCCTCACGAGTACCCGCAAAAAGATTCTCAGCATCGGCACATGAGCCACCTCATCGGCCTCTATCCCCTGCGGCAGATTGACCCGGAGAAGACGCCTGCCCTGGCTGACGCTGCCAAGGAGACCATCCGCCGCCGCCTTGACCCCTATGACAACTGGGAAGACACCGGCTGGGCGCGGAACATGCTCATTCTTTACAATGCACGCCTGCAGGACGGCGAGCAGGCTTACTTCCACCTGCAAGAGCTGGAGAAGAACCTGATGCGCCCCTCCATGCTGGTGATGCACCCCTCCACCCGCGGTGCGTCCTCCTTTGCCCCCGTATGGGAGCTGGACGGCAACACCGGCGTAGCCATGGCCATTTCCGAAATGCTGATGCAGTGCCATGACGGGGTCATTCATCTGTTGCCGGCTCTGCCGAGCGCCTGGAAAGACGGCAAGTTCCGCAGATTCCGCGCACACGGCGGCATTACCGTTTCCGCCGACTGGAAAGACGGCAAGCCCACGAAAGTCGTTATGAAGGCCGACAAGCCCTGCACTGCTGTGCTCCGCTGGAAGAACATGATTAAGACCATCCGCGTTGAAACCACCGATACCGTGATTGAAAACTGGGAGGATGAAAGCCATGAGTGAGAAACTGACCATGGGTGTGCTGGGTCTGGGAGAAGGCCGCAGCGTAATCTCCGCTGTACAAAACAGCAAGAATTGGGCGCTGGGCAACATCTGCGACTTGAACGAGAAGCTCTGCAAGGAGCGGATGAACGAATTTCATCTGGACAAGTACACCACCGACTACGCCGACATGCTGAAGGATCCTTCCATTGACGTCATCGGCATTTACACCCCCGACCAGCTCCACGCGCAGCACATTATGATGGCGCTGGAAGCCGGCAAGCACGTGGTGTGCACCAAGCCTTTGATGGTGGATCTCACCATGGCCAACGCCCTGCTGGACGCTCAGGAGAAGACGGGCAAGCGGGTCATGATCGGCCAAAGCTCCCGCTACTTTGAGGCCGCCATGCATCAGCGCCGGGATTACGAAAAGGGACGTCACGGCGAACTGGTGACGGTGGAAACCCACTACATCAGCGATTCCCGCTGGTTCCTGGAGCGGGATTGGAGCCACCAAAAGGGCTTCTCCTGGATGTACAATTTCTTGATTCATGCCATGGACCTGGCGCTGTGGTACGTCCCCCACGCAGAAAACGTTTACGGTGTGGGCAAGTGCTCCTCCAACAGCTCTTCCCGTGGGATTCTGGCACCCGACTCCCTGAAGGTCCTGCTAAGCGATGAAGACGGGCTGAATGCCAGCGTCATCGGCAATTATGCCACCCCGGCGCTGAGCAAGCCTGCGGAGCATTTCATCTCCTGCACCCTGCGGGGCACCAACGGCGTCAGCACGGCTGATTGCCCCTTCGACTATGTGCATCACTTCTCTGAGCCCGGCATCTACAACAACACCGTCTATGAAAACTACGACGAGCGCCGCCCCTACTACTATCGCTTTGAGGGCGACACCCACCACGCCGGCGAGTATCAGAATTATCTGGAGTATTTCGCCCGCTGCATTCTCTCCGGCGAAAAACCCCTGCCTGACCTGAAGGAAGGCATCCGCACCATTGCAGTGATGGAGACCCTAAGCCGCAGCCTGGAAACCGGCAAGGTTGAAAAGGTCAGCGAAACGCTGGACGCCTATCATCTGACCGATCGCGTATAAGGAGGAAATCAACATGAAGCCTTGGGAATATGGTACTTTGAGGGTTGCAGACGACCACCGTCATCTGGTGAACGGCGATCACCCCTTCTTCTGGCTGGCAGACACGGCATGGCTGTTGTGCCAGCAGGCCACCGATGCAGACGCCAAGATGTTCCTGAAGAACCGCGCCGAAAAGGGATTCACGGTGGTGCAGTCCGTGCTGATCCACATGCTGCCCAACATGAAGGATTCCAGCCTGGC
>CAVBFK010000180.1:0-16691 GCA_963594395.1 Lachnospiraceae bacterium | reverse complement strand
ATGTATTGGCCGCTCGCTTGAAGGAAAAAGCACAGGTGGAGCTGGAAATCTGCCCCGGTGAAGAAGAAGCGGCGCTGTCCTTCCTGGGCGCCACCAACGGGGAACTGTGCGGCGTTATCGACATTGGCGGCGGCTCCACAGAAATCGTGGTCGGCCAGGGCGAAAACCTGATGGCCGCCTTCTCCTGCCAGATGGGTGCCGTTCGGCTCTACGGCCGCATTCCCATCCATTCCCATGCAGATCTTCCCGCCGTGCGCCAACTGGCCGCCGACATTCTGGAAGACAAGCTCCGCGAGCATCCCACGCTGACATCTCCTCAGCACTGGATCGGTGTGGGCGGCACCTTCACCACCTTGGCCGCCATGGTCAGAGCCATCCACTGGACGGATCGCACCTACATGCACGGCACCTGCATCACCAAGCAGGAAATCGAGCAGAAGGCCTGGTATCTTTCCGACATGACACTGGCAGAGCGCCTGCGTCTGCCCGGTCTTCAGCCCAACCGTGCCGACATTGTGGTGCACGGCATCTGCATTCTGCTGGCTGTGATGGATCGCATGAACATCAGTGAAATCACCGTCAGTGAATACGGCAATCTTCACGGTTATCTGAAGAAAAAGTACCACATTCAAGGCGAAATTCAGGCGTAACTGGATTTTGCACGCCCGTTTACCGTTTATTCACAAGAAAGTTCACAATCTTGCTTGCGTTTTTTATGCAACCTGCGTTATAATAGTGCGAGTGCCTATGGATATTATCAAGAACGGAGAGGAACCTTCATGCAGAAGAAAGCTTTGCTCGCGTTGCTGCTGGCTGTAACGATGCTCCTGAGCGGCTGCGCACTGATCGAAAAGGATGAAAACGTGGATCGTGCCACGGTCATCATCAAGGTGGGCGACAACGAGCACACCAAGGGCGAAATTAAGGATCAGGTAGACTATCAGCTGAACTACATGTCCCTGCTTTACAGCATGTACGGCATGACCTATGACACCACCGACAGCGACAACATCTCCACAGTGACCGATTCCGTCATCGATGCTCTGATCGAGAACGACGTGAAGAACATGAAGATCACCGAGCTGGGTCTGGATCAGCTGACCGATGATGAGACCACCGAGCTGGAGAACAAGATTGCTGAAGACTGGCAGTCCACCCGCGACTCCGTGCAGAGCTATTATCTGTCCGATACCGAGCTGACCGGTGATGAGCTGGAAGCCGCTATCGACGAAACCTGCGAGCAGTACGGCATCACCTATGAAGAGGTTGCCGAGAACACCCGCGAAACTTACCTGCAGAACAAGCTGAAGACAGAAACGGTGAAGGACGTGACCGTTACCGACGAAGAGCTGCAGACCGAGCTGGACTCCAAGGCTGAGAGTGCCAAGTCCACCTACGAAAGCACCCCCGCTTCCTACGGCACGGCTGTGAACAGCGGCAACACCGTGTACTATCGTCCCGCCGGCTACCGCATGGTGAAGCAGATCCTGGTGAAGTTCACCGATGAGGATCAGGCCGTGATCGACGAGCTGGACAGCCTGCTGGATGACGCAGAAGCTGCTGTGTCCGATGCCACCACTGCCCTGACCGATCTGGGTGTGGAAGACACCGATGCCCTGGTTGAGCAGGTCACCGTGACCCTGACCGTCGAAGAGGCTGAGGATGCCGCCACCGCTACCGACCTGGTTGCTACCGAGACCGATCTGGTTGCTACTGAAACCGACCTGGCCGCCACTTCCACCGACCTGAAGGTTGTGACCGCCACCGTGACCGACCTGACCGCTGACTTCAGCGATGACGTGACCGACGAGGTTGCCGAGGCTGCCAAGACCCTGGCCAAGGCCAAGGCTATGGAAAACTACTACACCGAGCAGCTGGCCGCCGCTAAGGCACAGGCTTATGCCAACATCGACGCCAAGGCTGATGAAATCCTGGCACAGATCCCCACCGGCGATTGGGACACCCTGATGGCTGAGTACACCGAGGATCCCGGCATGCAGGAAGGTGCCACCACCGCAACCACCGGCTATGCTGTGAGCGAATCCACCACCAACATGGACACCGCCTTCACCACTGCCGCCCTGGCACTGGAGAACGTTGGCGATGTGACCGGCAAGGTGGAAGGCATCTATGGCTACTACATCATCAAGTACGTGTCCGATGTTGAGGAAGGCGCCGTTTCCCTGGACGAGGTGCGTGACACCCTGACCAGCAGTGTGCTGACCACCAAGCAGAACAACTACTACACCGAGCAGGTGGAGCAGTGGGTCACCGACGCCAATGCCACCATCGACCGCAATTCCTTGAATAACTGAGGAAAGAAAATTCCATAAGAAACAGGAGAGCTGCTGGGAAGCGGTTCTCCTGTTTTTTGCTCATCTTTTATCCTTGACACACCTCACAAAAGATGATAAAGTGATAACCGTTGCCGCCAAGACGGCATAAGGTGAAAGGAAGAGATGATCCATGAAGAAGTTGTCTGCTCTGGTACTGACTCTCCTGATGGCTCTGTGCATTGCAGCTTTCGCAAGCGCTGAGACCACCACCCTGACCTACGAATCCCGCGGTGTGCAGGTTCCTGCTACGCTGGTCACCCCCGACGGTGTCGATTCTTATCCTGTGGTGATTATGGCTCATGGTCATGGCGGAAGCCGTGACGAGAATGTGGGCTTTGCCGCTCTTGCCGACGCACTGGCTGAGCAGGGCATTGCTTCCTTCCGTATGGACTTCCCGGGCTGCGGTGAAAGCACCGAGAGCTTCCAGGAGAACACCCTGAGCAACATGAAGGCTGACGTTCTGGCCGGCCTGGAATATGTGAAGAGCAACCTGAACGTGACCAAGGTTGGTCTGTTCGGCTACAGCATGGGCGGCCGCATTGTGCTGGAGCTGCTGGCTGAGGACACCAATCCCGACGCTGTGGTTCTGCTGGCTCCCGCCGCTGACAACAACGACCTGAAGACCCTCTTCGGCGGCGAGGAAGCTTATGCTTCCATGTACGAGACTGCCAAGGCTGACGGTTATGCCGTGTTCACCACCATCTACGGCCAGGTGCAGGAGCTGAGCACTGCTTGGTTTGAAGACCTGACCAAGTATGACGACGTGAAGGCTTCCACTGCCGCTGCTTGGCAGGGTCCTGCCGAGGTCATCTGGGGCACCGATGACGAGGCTGTGAGCCCCTCCGTTTCCGCCGCTGTGGCTGAAGCACTGAATGCCACCACCGTGGAAGCCACCGGCGAAGGCCATGGCTACGGCTTCTACAGCGAGGATGACACCGTGCGCAACACTGTTGCCAACGCTGTGGCTTCTTTCTTCGCTGAGAACCTGAAGTAAGATTCCAACGTACACAGCAATTTGGGAGGAGAGCGGTCATGCTTTCCTCCCGAATTTTTATAGGATCAGATAGGAACGCCCTAAGTGGCGTTCTTTTTTTGTGCTATCTCTTGTTATTTCATTTCCATCATGATAAAATTCAGGTAGATACACAAGAAAAGAGTGAGATTCATGCGAAAGATTGTCACCAGCCTGTTTCTGATTCTCTTAACCCTTTGCTTAGCGTCTTTTGCTTTTGCAGCAGGTTTTTCACAAGATCCCGCTGCAATCGAAGAAACAGCCCTGTCTATACTGAAGTTGTATATCTATGACGCTTCAAGTGAATGCATTGCAACCGGTAGCGGCTTTGTAATGTTTGATAACATCACACTCATCACAAATTATCACGTCATCGAAGATGCTGCTATCATCATGGCTGAAAGCGATGATGACTACGACTACTATGTCACTAAGATTTTAATTGCAAGCGAAGAAAATGATATTGCGATCTTGCAATTCATGTCTCCAACTACCATGACACCTTTGAAATATTCCACTGACAAGGTACTGCGTGGCAGTTCTGTTGTTGCCATTGGCAGCCCGCAAGGAATGAAGAACGTGGTTTCCATGGGCAATGTTGGTTCTGTATACACAGATGGCATCAGTCATTTCATTCAATTCACTGCTCCTATTTCTCAAGGCAGTAGCGGTGGTGCCCTTCTCAATGACGACGGCAAGGTCATTGGCATCACCAGCGGTTACTACACAAACGGACAAAACCTGAACATTGCTGTCAATATTTCAGATGTAATAGATCTTTATTCCCTGTGGGATGATACTACCCGAGACATAAGTGACTACAAAGACGCCGTTTATGTAAAACCCTCGCCTACCCCCGAACCGACAGCCACTCCATCGCCGACACCTACACCATCTCCCACTCCGACAGCTACGCCGATTCCCACCCCTACTCCCACTCCGACACCCACAGCAACTCCCACTCCTATGCCGTCTCCGACGCCTACACCAAGTCCGACTCCTACGGCAACACCTTCACCCACGCCAACTCCTACGCCTACGCCGACCCCTACACCTGTTCCTACATCTACGCCCACTCCACAGGCAATCTATTATCCCGAAACTGCAGAATATTACCTGCAGTTTGAGGAAAACGAGATCAGCCTCTTTGCCGGTGATGCTGTTTCTGTAACGCCCATTGTTTCTTCACTTACCTCTTCTGACGTTAAAAAAACACAGTACGAATGGAGCTCTTCCAATAAATCAATTGCCTCAGTAACCGCAAGCGGCCGAATTTCAGGCGTTTCTGCAGGCGATGCTGTTATCACATGCTCTGTCAAGAATGACCCAGAAACAAAGTCTCTGATTTTCGTGCATATTCTGGAGCCGGTCAGCAAAGTCTCCCTCAATGTGACAGAAGTCACGTTGCTTCTTGGTGCACCAAAGGCTACGAAAGATGAATTTGATCTGGTTGCAACGATTGCCCCTGAAACGGCATTTTGTCAGGATGTCACATGGACTTCCAGCAATGAGGACGTTGTCACCGTAGATGAAAATGGTAAGCTCACAGCGCACGCAGTCGGCACTGCCACCATCACAGTCAAATCAAGTGAGCAAAGTTCTAAAGCGCCTGAGCAAACACGGTGCACCGTAACCGTCAAAAACGCTGTGCAATCTCTAACAGATAGTACAACATCCATTGCACTTTCCATCGGAAAAAGCTATAAAGCCAACCCTGAAATTTCTCCATCGAATGCAGGCAGTAAAAAGCTTACGTGGGCTTCTTCGGATGAAAGTATTGCAACTGTTAATAATAACGGTACCATCAAAGCCATTGCGCCTGGCAAGTGTACCATCATGGGTACAGCAAGTGATGAAGGCGGTGCTTCGATTTCCTATGACGTTACTGTTTCGCGGCTTGTTGAAAGTTTGACAGCTGTCAATAAAGAGATACGACTTACAGTGAATGTGAAGAAATCTCTTGCAGGGCTCGTTGTTTCTTCTCCTGCCAACGCAACAAACCAGGATCGTTCTTGGAGTATAACAAATGCTGATGGCGAACGTACTTCTAATTACAAAATAGCAAACAGCTTCATTACTTTTACAAAACCAGGTAAATATTATTTAACCGCCACAACCAAAGACGGCAGTAACAAGAGCGTAAAAATTACTGCTTACGTTGAGCCTGCAGATGGCATTATGCTCGGTTTTTATGGTGGGGACTACGCCACTTGGAGATTTGTTTCTAAAGATAAGCTCAGCATCTCCTTCCAAGTGACAAACAAGGAGTACAGCCGCACTGTAGCTGCCTTCGAGCTTTATGTCTATGCAGAAGATGCATGGGGAACCAAGCTCTATGGCGCAAGTGTATACTATGGCACAACAACAAAAAAGATTTCACCAGGTTCAAAGGCGTACTCTGATTACATTACAATCCCTGATGCTTCTTCTATCTACAAGGTATATTGCGGTGTTCACAAGATCAAGTACACTGATGGCAGAGCCGTCACCATTGATGATGTCGATTATTGGAATTGGACCATTGACTGACATCCTAACTATTTTACATTCCCTGTCGTTTTTTATGAATCGGCAGGGAATTTTCTTTTTCCTATTCTCTTTTCCTCTCAACTTCTCCATTTTCCTTCCTTCTCCCCCTTTCTTATTTTGACAACCACCATGAAAGAAGCTATAATAAATCCGTGCGGCATTCTGGCCGCCGCGAATTCCTGAAGGAGGGCCGTCTCTGTTGAAGACCTTTGTTCGAATCATCGCGCTGATTCTGGCGCTTGTTCTCATGGCATTCCTGGTGCCGTCTATGACGCCCCTTGCCCTTGGCGAGGAAGACACCTCTGCCTACCCGACCTACCAGCCGGTGACCTTAACGGCGGAGGACGTGTTGCCCCTGGACTATTCCGCCAAGGCACCCACGCCCCTGGCAGACGCTTATCTGCCCGACAACGGCGGTTATCTGGATGACACCCTGTCCGTGCGGGTGGAAACCATGCGTGCCTATGACACCACCATCATGCTGGTGTGGGTGCAGATTGCCTCCCCCACCCAGCTGCGTGCAGAGCTTTGCAAGGCGTATCCCTCCAAGGCCACGGCTCGGGCAGATACCATTGCCAAGCGCGTCAACGCTGTGCTGGCCATTAACGGCGACTACTTTGTCTACCACAGCCAGGGCTACATTGTCCGCAACGGTGAAGTGCTCCGCGAGCGCTACAACGACAGCTATGACACCCTGCTCATTGACGATCAGGGCGATTTCACCATCATTCAGGGTCTGACGAAAGCGAAGATTGACGCCTTCGAGGGCAACATCATGCAGGCGTACACCTTCGGCCCCGGCCTGGTGGTGGATGGTGTTATGACCACGGAATTCCCGCTGAAGTCCTCCTCCCCCACCCACGAAACCCAGCGCATCGCCATTGCGCAGATGGATCATCTGTCCTACCTGATTGTGGCCACCGAGGGTCCCGAAAACAAGGGTTCCACGGGCTTGACCATGGCCGAATTCGCTCAGTTACTCTATGACCTGGGCGCTAAGAACGCCTATAATCTGGACGGCGGTTCTTCCTCCAGCGTGGTGCTGAACTACAAGAAGATCAACGCCCTTTCCACGGGCAAAATCCGCGCCATCGGCGATATTCTGTACTTCGCCACCGCTGAAACCGAGGAGGCCGCACAATGAATGAAACCACCGTTCTGCTGACCGTCGGCGACCTGGAGCTGACGGCCTACAGTCTGATTCTGACCCTGGGTGCCCTGCTGGCCATTGTGCTTACTGCTTTCCTTGGCAGAAAGAAGCCGGGCGTTTCCTCCACGCTGTCCCTGTGTCTAGCCGTACTCTTCGGCGCGGTCATCGGCGCACGTGTTGTGTACTGTGCCACCATGATCGAGTCCATTCTGGTGGACTTCGGCGAGGGCTGGAGCTTCGTCTTCAAGTTGTGGGAAGGCGGCTTTACCCTGTACGGCGCCATCTGGGGCGGATTGATTGCCGCCGTTCTTTACGCTCACGCCACCCACCGCAAGATCGGCAAGGTGCTGGATCTGCTGGCTCCCGGCTCGGCGCTGGTGCTGTGCTGTGCCCGCGCGGCGGAATACTTCACCTCCCAGGGCTTGGGCGACTACATCGAAGATGAGGCCATGCAGGTTTTCCCCTTCGCTGTGGAATCCTGCTACGGTTCCTGGCAGATGCCCGTGTTCTTCTACGAAGCCGTTGCCGCCGCCGTTATTCTGGTGGTGGTGCTAATTTCCCTTGGCAAGAGTAAGGAAGACGGCCGCACGGCGCAGCTGTTCCTGGTGCTGATGAGCCTGACGCAGATTATTCTGGAATCCTGGCGCGAAGATGAATTCATCCGCTTCGGCTTTGTCCGCTGGAATCAGATTGCCGCTGCCCTGGTGTTGCTGGCCGTGCTGATCCTGCGCTTGAAGAAGACTGCCCATGACAAAAACCGCCGGGTGTGGAGCATTGTCCGTACCGCACTGTTTGTGCTGGGTGCCGGCATGATCATCCTCATCGAGTTTGCCCTGGACAAGTCGAGCATCAACAACAATCTGCTCTATGCCGTGATGGCCGGAACGCTGGTTGTCATGGGTGTTTCCCTGCTGCGGGACTAAATCGAAAGGAAGAGCCGCCATGCTGGAAGATTTGAAGCGGCAGGTTTATGAAGCCAACATGCTTCTGCCTGCATATCATCTGGTCACCTTTACCTGGGGCAATGTTTCCGGCGTTGACCGGGAACGGGGACTTTTCGTCATCAAGCCCAGCGGTGTTCCCTATGAGAGCCTGAAGCCGGAAGACATGGTGGTGGTCTCCATTGAGGACGGCCGCAAGGTGCAGGGGGAACTGAATCCTTCCTCTGACACGGCAACCCATGCGGAGCTCTACCGCCGCTTCCCGCAGATAGGCGGCATTGTGCACACCCATTCCCGCTGGGCCACCATTTGGGCGCAGGCCGGTCGGGATATTCCCGCCTACGGCACCACCCATGCAGACTACATTTACGGTGCGGTTCCCTGCGCCCGGGATTTGACCCAGGAGGAAGTGGAGCGTGCCTACGAGCTGGAAACCGGCAAGGTCATTGCCTCTTGCTTTGAGGAGCGTGGGCTGGATCCCATGCACGTACCTTGCGTATTGGCACGGCATCACGGTCCCTTTGCCTGGGGTAAGGACGCTATGGAGGCTGTCCACAACGCCGTGGTGCTGGAAGAGGTGGCCATGATGGCCTGGCACACGGAGAACCTGGCATCTGGCCCGGTGGCTCCCCTGCCCGATTACGTGCGGGATAAGCACTTCCTTCGCAAGCACGGCCCGAACGCCTATTACGGTCAAAAGTAAATCGTTTCAAAGATGGAGGGGAGAAATCGCAAGGGTTTCTCCCCGCTGTTCTTTTTCTGTATCTTTCGTCCGCCGCCCCGCTCACGGTTTGACATTCTTCCGAAAGTATGCCATACTCTACCGTAGACAGGAAAGGATTGCTTGCCCGATTCAAGGATGATTCGGTTGTCTGCAAGTGCAGCGCGATTCTCTTCCCAAAGAAAGAAAAAGAGGGATCTTATGAGTCAAACCACAGGTTCATCTGCCCCCAAGCGTGAGAATTTTGCTTCCCGCCTGGGCTTTCTTCTTGTGAGCGCCGGCTGTGCCATCGGCATCGGCAACGTGTGGCGTTTTCCCACCGTCACCGGTCAGAATGGCGGCGGCGTGTTTGTGCTGTTCTACCTGATTTTCCTGCTCATCATGGGCGTGCCCGTGCTGACCATGGAGCTGGCCGTTGGCCGCGCGGGACGCGGCACTGCCACTCAGGCCTACCGTGCCCTGGAGAAAAAGGGGCAGAAGTGGCACCTGCACGGCTACGTGTGCCTGCTGGGCTGCGTCATGCTGATGATGTACTACACCACCGTCAGCGGCTGGATGCTGAGCTACTTTGTGAAGTTCCTCACGGGAACCTTTAACGATCTGACCACCTCCGAGGCCGTTTCCGGCGTCTTTTCAGACATGCTGGCCAATCCCACCGAGATGAGCATTTTCATGATCATCACCGTGGTGCTGGGCATCCTCATCTGCAGTCTTGGCCTGCAAAACGGCGTGGAGCGCATTACCAAGGTCATGATGTGTGCACTGATCGTCCTCATTGCCGTGCTGGCCGTGCACAGCTGCACCCTTTCCGGCGCCAAGGAAGGCCTGTCCTTCTTCCTCCTGCCTGACTGGGAGCGTGCCGCCGAGCAGGGCATCGGTCAGGTGATTGTGGCCGCCATGAACCAGTCCTTCTTCACCCTGAGCCTTGGCATCGGCGCCATGGAGATCTTCGGCAGTTACATGGCTCGCAAGAACACACTGTTCAGCGAATCCATCCACATCTGTGCCCTGGATACGCTGGTCGCCATCAGCGCAGGCCTGATCATCTTCCCTGCCTGCTTCTCCTACGGCGTCTCCCCCGACGCAGGCCCTCAGCTAATCTTCATCACCCTGCCCAACGTCTTCTCCAGCATGGCCGGCGGCCAGATTTGGGGCACGCTGTTCTTCCTGTTCATGACCTTCGCAAGCTTCACCACGGTCATCGCCGTGTTTGAAAACATCATTGCCAGCGTCATGGAGCTGTTCCACATGGATCGCAAAAAATCTTGCATCGTGTGCGGCATCTTCCTGCTGGTGGCAAGCTTCCCCTGCGTATTCGGCTACAATCTGTGGAGCGGCTTCCAGCCCATGGGCTCCGGCAGCACCGTGCTGGACGGCGAAGACTTCCTGGTTTCCAATCTGCTGCTGCCCATCGGCAGTCTGGTTTACCTGCTCTTCTGCGTCAGCCGCTGGGGCTGGGGCTTTGACAAGTATCTGGAAGAAGCCAACACCGGCAAGGGCATCCATCTGCCCCGTTTCCTGAAGCCCGTGTTCCAGTTCGTCCTGCCGATTCTGATCATTGTGGTGCTGGTGCAGGGGCTGTTCTGATGAGCACGATTGCGCAAGATATCAACACGTTAGCAACTTTCTGTGGAAAACGTGATGTGCCCATGCTGACTTCCTCTGCCCTGCAGGAGAAATTCGGCTTCCCAAAGGCCGATGTGATGGTGCTCTTTGGCAGCAGCATCCTAGCCAGCGGCGATGTGCTGGCAGATGCCATCCGTGAAGGCGTTGCCCGCCGATACATTATCGTTGGCGGTGCCGGACATACCACGGAAACCCTGCGTCAGCGGGTGCACCGGGAATATCCCGACATTGTCACTGCCGGCCTGCCCGAAGCAGAGATCTTCCAACGCTACCTGACCCTTGTGCATCACTGTCAGACTGATCTACTGGAAACCCAGTCCACCAACTGCGGCAACAACATCACCAATCTGCTGGCGCTATTGCAGAAGGAACAGATCCCCTGCCAAAGCGTGATTCTCTGCCAGGATGCCACCATGCAGTGCCGCATGGACGCCGGATGGCGGAAATACTCAGGCAGCCTTGTCATCAACTATGCCGCCTACGCCGTGCAGGTAGCCGATACTGCAGACGGTCTGCGCTACGATCACGTGCCCCACGGCATGTGGGAAATGCCGCGGTACATCAGCTCCTAGGCGAAATTCCGCGTCTGACCGATGATGCGAGTGGCTACGGTCCTCAAGGCAAAGGCTACATCGCTCATGTTGATGTTCCCCAGACTGTGACCGATGCTTTCGAGCGGCTAAAGCAGGTCTACGGAGATTCTGTTCGGGAAGCCAATCCCCTCTACGCGTCCAAATAAAAATTCGTCCATCCTCCTTGACTTAAACTTCACTTTAAGTTGTATGATAAGTCTGACCACAAAGGAGGTTGTGTCCATGGATATGGATCAGATGAAGAAAGATTTGGGCGGCGGCGCCGTTTTTCCCCTCGGCAATGAAAACGTTGCCTTTGCAAAGTATTTTACAGGGCTGTGCTACCTGAACATGCTCACCACCGAGCGGGTGCCTGTGGGGCTGGTGACCTTTGCCCCCGGCACCTACAATGCATTTCACATCCACCACAAAGGAGGGCAGATTCTGCTGGTCACCGGTGGCAGAGGCTGGTACCAGGAAGACGGCAAACCTGCCCAGGCGCTGAAAGCCGGCGATGTGGTGAACATTCCCCCGGAGGTGAAGCACTGGCACGGTGCCGCCAAGGATTGCTGGTTCCAGCATCTGGCCATTGAGGTACCTGCCGAAGGTGCCTCGAACGAATGGCTGGAGTTCCTGTCCAAGGAAGATTACGAGCGACTGTAAGGAGGGTTTCTTCTCATGGGAAAGATTGTACAAACCGCCGGACGCAATGCCTTGGGAGATTTCGCCCCCGACTTTGCGCACTTCAACGATGACGTTCTCTTCGGTGAGAACTGGAACAACGATGATATTGACCTGAAGACCCGGTGCATTATTACAGTGGTTTCCCTGATGTCCCAGGGCATTACGGATTCTTCGCTGAAATATCACCTGCAGAACGCCAAGTCCCACGGCGTCACCCAGAAGGAAATCGCCGCCATCATCACCCACGTTGCCTTCTATGCAGGCTGGCCCAAGGCCTGGGCTGTCTTCAACCTTGCCAAGGAAGTGTGGGGGGAGTAAGGTAACCGCATATTTTTGCGAGAGGGGAAGAACCGCTTTGAAAAGCGTTTCTTCCCCTCTCGCGCTCTCCTCTTTTCCCGAAACTTTCATATTTGGGCAAATAGAAAGGAATCCGCAACAAAGCGGGTTCCTTAAGTTATTTTCCCCCCATTTTACGACACATCCCGCTTTTTGCCCTTCGTTTTTTTCGTGTACTAATTCACTAAACTATTGAATGAGCGAAAAGTTCATGATAAACTTATCATTGTTTTTATTATTTTCGACCTTGGGTCGCGGTTGCAAGGAGTGATTGCGCCAGATGCTAAAGTATGCAGGCAAGCGGATTTTAGTGATTATCCCAACCCTTATTTTGATTATTGCCATCGTTTTTGTGATCCTCAGCTTTATCCCCAGCTCCCCCGGACGGATTATCCTGGGCATGAATGCGACGGAAGAGCAGGTTGTTGCACTGAACGAGCAGTTGGGTTGGTACGATTCCCTGCCGATGAAGTTCATCAAGTATTTGAAAGGCATTTTCCTGGAAGGTGACTTTGGCACCAGCTACAAGCACTCGGTTCCTGTGTTCGACCTTCTGCTTCCCAAATTTGGCGTAACGGCACTGTTGGCCTTGCTGGCCTGCGCCGTCAGCGCGCTGGTGGGCATTCCTTCGGGCATCCTGTCTGCTGTGAAAAAGCATTCCATGCTTGATGGTGTTACCACGGTGCTGGCCATGCTGTTAGGCTCGGTGCCAAGCTTTTTCTTGGGCGTGCTGATGATCCTGATTTTCTCCCTGCAGCTGGGCTGGCTGCCGTCCAACGGCATTACGACCTGGACCGGCTACATCATGCCGGTGCTGACGCTGGCACTGCCTTCTGCCGCATACCTTTCCCGTTTGACGCGCACCACCATGCTGGAAGCCCTGGAGCAGGACTACATCCGCACGGCGCGCGCCAAGGGATGCAAGCCTTCCCGCATTATCTTCCGCCATGCCCTCCGCAATGCCTTGATGCCTGTGGTCACCCAGCTGGGCATGAGCTTTGCAGGGTTGCTTGGCGGCGCCATGATTACCGAGCAGGTTTTTGGTCTGCCCGGCTTCAGCGAAAGCATCCTGTCCGCCATTACCAGCAAGGATGTACCGGTGATTATGGGATCTACCATCTTTATTGCGGCCATGTTCATGCTGGTCATGCTGGTGGTGGATCTGCTGTATGCAGTTCTTGACCCGCGGGTCGGCGCCAAGTATTGAGGAGGCTTTCGATGTTTGGAAAGAAGAAAAAATACATCACCAAAGCCGTCACGACCCACCGCGGCGATATTTGGCGTAACTTTAAGGCAAACCGTTTGGCACTGGCGGCATCCATCGTTTTGCTGATCATTATCCTGGTCGCCGTCAGCTGTGATTTCTTCATCGACTACGACACCCAGGTCATCGGCATGAATCCCACGGAACGTCTGCAGGGACCCAGCGCTGAGCACTGGTTCGGCACGGACAGCGCAGGCCGTGATCTGTTTGCCCGTGTCCTGTACGGCACCCGCTACTCCCTGATCTTCGGCATCGGATGCACCTTCTTCTCCTTGGCCATCGGATGCATCCTCGGTGCAACAGCCGCCTACTACGGCGGACTGTACGATTCCATCCTCATGCGGATCATGGATGCGCTGATGTGCATCCCGTACATGCTCCTTCTGCTGATGATCGTGACCGTTATGGGACGCGGCATGGTGCCCATGATTATTGCCCTATCGGTTGCAAGCGTGCCGGGCTATACGCGCATTGTCCGCTCGGTGGTGCTGAGCGTGGCACAGCAGGATTTCATCGAGGCTGCCCGTGCCAGCGGTTCTACGGATCGCTTCATTGTGATGCACCATATTCTTCCCAACGCCATCGGCCCGATTATCGTGAACGCCATGATGAGCATCGCATCGACCATCATGTCTGCCGCCGGCCTGAGCTACATCGGCATGGGCATTCAGCCCCCGACGCCTGAATGGGGCAACATGCTATCGGATGCCATGAAGTACATGCGCACCAATCCGTGCATGGCCATTTTCCCCGGCTTGGCGCTGGTGATTACCGCGCTGTGCTTCAACCTGG
This sequence comes from Lachnospiraceae bacterium, assembly GCA_963594395.1. Classification (GTDB taxonomy): domain Bacteria; phylum Bacillota; class Clostridia; order Christensenellales; family Aristaeellaceae; genus CAKUFA01. Next base: position 2,728 of record CAVBFK010000180.1, on the reverse strand, counting down.
TGGGTGACGGCCTGGCAGATGCCATTGACCCCCGCCGCCGCAAGTAAGATGCAAACCGGCTTTTGCCGGTCTGTATAAATTAAAAGGAGGATCCTTACGATGAAGAGACTTCTTTCCCTCGTGCTGGCCATGATGATGGTCATGGGTCTGACCACCTTCGCTTCTGCTGAAGACAGCAGTGACACCCTGGTGGTGATCCCTGTTTCCAAGTCCGGAAACCTGGACCCCTATGCTGATACCATTGACATGGATAGTATCATCATGTGCAACGTGTATGACAACCTGTGGCAGCGCGATGAGAACTGCGAATATCAGGGCATGCTGGCCAAGGAATGGACGCTGAGCGAAGACGGCACGTACTACACCGTCACCCTGCGGGACGATGTGACCTTCTCCGACGGCACCCCCGTGAACGCTGACGCTGTGATCTACAGCTATCAGTCCGCCCTGAAGATGAGCTCCTGGGGCTACACCTACTCCACCGTGATCAAGGACATTGAGAAGGTAGACGAGTATACCGTAAACATCTACAAGTATGCTTCCTACTCTTCCATCATTCCTTTCTGCACCGACTATCTGCCCATCGTTTCTCCTACCGCCCGCGACGGTCATGAGGACGAATTTGCTAAGAGCCCTGTGGGTTCCGGCGCTTACACCGTGGAGTCCTTCGACCAGACCACCAACTACGTGGTGCTGAAGGCTCGTGAGGATTACTTCCAGGGCACGCCTTCCATCAAGACCATCGAAGTCCGTGTGCCGCTGGACAGCTCCGTTGCCCTGGTGGCTCTGGAGAACAACGAGGCTCAGCTGATCGAAATGTCCCTGAACGAGAGCGACGTTCAGATCGCTGAGAGCGAAGGCTTCACCGTGCACACCTGCGCAGGCTGGGCTTGCAAGACCCTGCTGCTGTGGGGCGAGCCCTTCAACAGCGACAACGAACTGGCTCTGGCTGTGAACCAGGCTGTGAACCGTGAGAACGTGGCCGCCTACATGGGTCAGGAAGCTACCCCTGCCACCAACTACTACAGCGAAAAGATGATGGGCCGCTACGCCGGCAAGGTGTCTGTGTACCAGTACGATGTGGAAGCCGCCAAGGAACACCTGGCCGCTTCTAACTACGACGGTTCTACCCTGACCATCACCGTGACCGCTGACCAGGAAATGGCCGGCCTTTCCGTGCAGTCTGACCTGGCCGCTATCGGCATCAACACCGAGCTGAACATCGTGGAATCCTCCACCTACTACGATATGTGGTACGACGCCACCGTGGGCATCACCATTGCTGACTTCGGTGTGGCTTATTCTTCTCCTGAAGAAATGCTGAGCTACTTTGCCACCAACGGCTTCTACAACATGTACGGTCTGTGCGTTTCCAACGACGCCTATGACACCAACCTGCAGAAGGCCGCTGAGACCTGGGACGACGACGAGCGCGAGACCTACACCCTGGCCGCTATCGAGGCCGCACGCGATCTGTCCCAGTATGTGCCGCTGTACGACATCCAGATGAAGATCGTCAGCAGCTCCAAGCTGAAGGGCCTTGACGAGTGCGCTCCCGCAACCTATCGCCTCTATATGTGGAAGACCTATCTGGAAGACTAAGTTCTGACACTGACTTCCGCTCCTTACCCGGGGACGGGGAATCTTCTCCGTTCCCGGGTATCAACCCAGGTATGAAGATCTGCGCGCCGGGTCCTCATACCTGGGCTGAATCCTATTCAAAGGTTGGTTATGAATGATGAGCGAAATGCTTCTTTCCATCCGTGATTTGGAGGTTTCCATCCACAACGCGGGTCAAACAATGTATGCGGTAAACCGCGTGAATCTGGATATTCCCCCGCATTCCGTGGTTGGCCTTGTGGGCGAAAGCGGATGCGGCAAGTCCATGACCGCTATGTCTATTATGGGACTGCTGGCATCGAATATTTCTGTTTCCGGCGGCGAAATTTTATTTGAGGGAAACGATCTTACCAAGTTATCTCCTGAGCAGATGCGTGACATTACAGGCAAAAGCATCTCTATGATCTTTCAGGAGCCGATGACCGCCCTGAACCCCGTGGTGCGCGTAGGCAAGCAGATTGAAGAGGTGCTGATTCTTCACACCAATCTCAACAAGGCAGAGCGCAAAAAGCGGGTGCTGGAGATTCTCAATGCTGTCAGCGTGCCGGATGCGGAAGCCCGCTACAAGGCCTATCCCTTCCAGCTTTCCGGCGGCTTGCGCCAGCGCATCTGCATTGCCATGGCCATGATCTGCAACCCCAAGCTGCTCATTGCCGATGAGCCCACCACCGCCTTGGACGTGACCATTGAGGCACAGATTCTGCAGCTGATGCGGGATTTGAAGGAGCACTTCGACACCTCCATTTTGATGATCACGCACAACCTGGGCATTGTGTCTGAGCTGTGCGATGACGTCAATGTGATGTACCTGGGCGAGATTGTGGAGCACACCGTGACGGACGAACTGTTCGAGCATCCGCTTCATCCGTATACCAACGGTTTGATTCAGTCCGTGCCCAAGATTCAAAAAGATATTCAGGAGCTGGAGAATATCCCCGGCATGGTGCCTGACTTGCAGCACGTGCCTGCCGGTTGCCGCTTCTGCGACCGTTGCCCCTATGCAACGGAGCGCTGCAAGGCGGAACATCCCGACCTGTATGAGCCTATTCCGGGGCATACGGTGCGCTGCTTCCGCTATGAGCATGGCATGAAGGGGGTGGAGTGATGG
>CAVBFK010000179.1:0-3752 GCA_963594395.1 Lachnospiraceae bacterium | reverse complement strand
GGCCGCAACCGTGGTCTTCATAGTTCTTTCATACCCCCTGTTTCTCGGGAACGTCGATGGAAAACGTCCTCGGGACATTATATCACAAATACCGTCCCATTGAGAAGAAGTTTCTTCGGCGGGTGTGCTGCTCTTTTGAACCGCACAGCTGATCCATCCAGTATATCATTGTCATTATACCCGTTTCGTCATGGAAATGCAAGTATTTTGCGCACTTCACGGGTGTTTTTCACGAAATAGCCACAAATTTTCTGCCGTTTCACTCGGTTTCCGGCAGGAAGGTGGGCGATTCGGGATCAGAAACATCGATGGTGCCTGTGCCGGACTCCATGCTGTTCAGCTTGTCCTGAATGGCCAGCATGGATTTCAGCTTGGCGTGAATGTTGCTGTTGCTGCCCAGACTCACGGAATAGCCGTCGCTGGTTTCCAGCAGGATGTGACTCAGGTCGGACATCTTAATCTTGGTGACCTTTCCCTCTGCCTTCAGCACCTTCAGCTCCACCAGAATTTCCTTCATGGCGACCAGCTGAGCACTGTTCGCCACGGTGATAACACGTCCCACCACACAGCCGAACTGGCCGCTGATGTCCATGCCGCTGATCAGCGGAAGATCCGACGTCGCCGCCACATCCTCCGATTCCTCCAGCACCATGCCTTTATTATCGATGGTGTAGTTGATGCCGCAGTAGTTCATCACTGCCGCCGCCTCGCGCTCCTTGACGCGGATGGTGACCGTGCCCAGTAGTTCGCAGTCAATGCTTCGGAACACCAGGTAGCGGTTGCTGTTAATCTGCTTTTTCGCCGCATCCGTATCAATGCGCAGGGTACTGTCACCCAGTGAGATGCCGGAGAGATTGACCACGGTTTCCGACGAAACCTGGCTGTTGCCCACCACCTGAATGGTTCTAACACGAAGTACACCATAGTACAGCACAGCGCAAGCCGCACATAGAATCAGCACGGCGATTGCCACCGCACGAGCTGTTTGCTTGGCGTGCTTGGCCTTTTCTTCAGGCGTCGCTTCCCAGAAATCGCCCTTCTTCTTGATCAGGTTCTTGCTCCGCTGCTTCTTCAGCTCAGGATCAACGCCCGGCTCTCCGAAGGGATCAGCTTCAGCGCGGTAGGCGCTTGTGTCCTCCTGCGGCGGAACATACGGTGCAGAGGGCTGCATGGGCATCCCGCCGCCTGTGTTCTGCGGAACGTACGGCGCTGACGGCTGAGCCTGCCAGGAAGGCTCCTGCTGGTAACCTGTATAGCCCTGGGAAGCCTGCTGTTGGTACGGCGGAACCGGCGCCGACTGCTGAGGAACCTGGTAGGTGCCGTTGGTGGGATTCGGAGGCATCTGACCGTTTTGATAGCCTTGCGGTGCATACGGCTGATTCACCGTCTGCCCATAAGGCACGGATGACTGCGGCTGATACGGGTTCTGCGTCGGCTGCCGCGTCGTTCCGCCGGATGGATACGTGCGGTTCTGCGACCTGGAAGAGCGTCCTACAGGCGGGCGAACCATGCTGGTGTCATCCTGCACAGGCCTGCGTGTCTGGCGGGTTGTGTCCCCCGTTCCGCGGCCGTATGGATCATTCTGCATGGGCTTCGCCTCCTTTCTCCGCTCTATCGTCAAATGGAAAGCCCCGCCGATGGTCGATCACCGGTGGGGCTTCGGTTCCGTCGCGTTTCACCGCATCCCACATCTCGTGATCACTTTAATTCCGCAACGATCTCCTTGAAAATGCGTCCGCGGGCTTCGTAATCCGAGAACATATCAAAGCTTGCACAGGCAGGCGACAGAAGCACGTTCCAGCCGTCACCGGCGAGGCTTCTGCACTTCTCCACCGCGTCCTTCAACGTGTCTGCACGGTGAATGTTCGCCTCAGGATAGCCCTCCTTGCGCAAGGTGACCTCAATCTGGTTGGCCGTATCGCCGATGAGCACAGCTTCGCGCATCATGGGCGAGGCCAGCATTTCTTTCACCATCGGCGTGAAATCGCAGTGCTTGTCATAGCCGCCGAGGATGATGGCGGTGGGACGGGTCATGGTCTGCACGGCCTTGATGGTCGAGTCTACATTGGTTCCCTTGCTGTCGTTGATGTAGCGCACGCCGTCCAGCTCGCGGACGAACTCAATGCGATGCTCCACGCCCACGAAGGTGCGCAGACTGTGGCGAATCACCTCAGGGGCAACGCCCATGGCTACCGCCACGCATGCCGCCGCCAGCGCATTTTCCAGATTATGCGGACCGGGAATGTAGATTTCCGTCACATCGCAGATGGTTTCTTCCTGGCCGTTCAGGCGGAAAATCATCTTGCCGTCCCGGACGAAGGCGCCTTCTTCCACTTCATGCTTGCGGGAAAAGAGCAGTACGTGGCTCTTCACCTGAGGAATCAAGGGCTTCAGTGCCGGATCATCGTCATTGAAAACCGCGTAATCCGTCTCCGTCTGGCGGCGGAAAATGCGCATTTTCATGGCCGTGTAGGTGGTCATGTCACCATGACGGTTCAGGTGATCCTCGGTAATGTTCAGCAGAGCTGCCACCTTGGGGTGGAAGGTATCAGCCGTCTCCATCTGGAAGGAGGAAATTTCGCAGACAATGGCGTCATCCTCCTTGCTGGTCAAGCCTGCCAGCGAATAAGGATAGCCGATGTTGCCCACCACGTGGGTCGTTTTGCCCGCATTGGTGAAGATTTCACCCAGCAGGGAAACGGTCGTCGTTTTGCCGTTGGTGCCGGTAACAGCCACCATCTGGCCGGGCGTCAGCTGATAAGCCAGCTCCACTTCGCCGATGACGTACACGCCGTCTGTCTTCGCCTTCTTCACGAAAGGAACGCTGTCCGGGATGCCGGGGCTGATCACCAGCACGTCTTGTCCGGCCAGCACGTCCATGGCGGGGCAACCCAATGCCCAGTGAATGGGCAGGCTCTCCAGGGGCTGAAGCACATCGCCCAACTGTTCACGTGTTTTGTTATCGTTCACCGTTACCACGGCGCCGTGCTTCACCAGCAGCTGTGCCGCCGCAACGCCGCTGCGGGCCATGCCCACAACCAGCACCTTTTTGCCTTCATAATTCATGGAAATCTACGTTCCTTCCTCAGGTCACTGCCGATTAGTGGATGCCGTACACAGACAGCACGGCAATGATGGACAGCACGCCCGTAATCACCGCATACATGGTGTCAATCTGCGTTTCGGTATAGCCGCTCAGTTCAAAATGATGATGAATGGGCGACATCTTGAAGATGCGCTTGCCATGGGTGATCTTGAAGTAAGCGCGCTGGATAATCACGCTGGCAGAAGACATGACCATGGTGAAGGATACCAGGAGCAGCATCAGCGGCTGACGCATCAGCATGGCCATGCCCACCGTAGCACCGCCGATGAACATGGAGCCGGTATCCCCCATGAACACCTTTGCCGGGTAGTAATTGAAGCGCAGGAAGCCCATGGAAGCACCGCACATGGCCAGGGCAAAGATGCCGACAGAATAATAGTTATCGCTGTACATAGCGTTGTTCATGCCGCTGACAGCCGCATACATGGACAAGGCCAGTGCCGCCCAGCCCACACTGCCCACGCTGTTCACGCTGGACAGAAGGCCGTCCAGGCCATCCTGCAGGTTGGAGCTGTTCACCATGAAAATCACCGTAAGGCTCATCAGCGGAATGTACCAGATACCCAAGTCCCATTCTACATTCAGGAAAGGAACAATAATCTTCGAGCCTACCTGAGGATGCAGATAGCAATACACCGTGAAGCCC
>CAVBFK010000178.1:0-2087 GCA_963594395.1 Lachnospiraceae bacterium | reverse complement strand
CAAATTGCCTTTTTTATCAGACAAGTATGCTCCTTAAAAAATTTCTTTAAGAGAGTTTCAAGGGGGCTTTGCGGTCGCCCCCTTGACCCCTTCGCAGTCCCCTTTCTTGAAGGGGCACTTTTCCGAAACTTTTTTTGTTGCATTGCAAGCCAACATTATAAGGAGTGCATGCGAAGGGTCCAAGGGCGACCGCAAAGCCCCTGGAAGATGGAAAACAAATTGCCTTTTTTATCAGACAAGTATGCTCCTTAAAAAATTTCTTTAAGAGAGTTTCAAGGGGGCTTTGCGGTCGCCCCCTTGACCCCTTCGCAGGCTCCTTTTTAACGAGTTAACAACCCCAACAAAAAGATGCGGTTGAATATTCCTTCATCGGAGAGAACATCCGAAGGAGTCCAGAGGGCGGAGTCTTCGACTCGTAACCGCAAAGCCCTCTGGAAGCTCTTCAGTCTTTACTGAAAAATTCTCACCGGGAGAATCAGATACACAAACTGCTCCCCTTCCTCAGGCACAAACACGCAGGGGCTCACGTTGCTGTTAAACTTCATGCACAGCTCGTCATCCGTGATGTTGCGAATCACATCCACCAGATACTTGGCGTTGAAGGCAATCTCAATGGGATCCCCCACCAGGGTGCAGGCCACTTCCTCATTCACGGCGCCCATTTCCGCATTGGAAGAAATGGTCAGCCGATCCTGCTCAAAGCTCATGCGGATCAGGTTGTTCTTGCCTTCGCGGGCCATCAGGCTGGCGCGGTCAATGGCGTTGTACACATCCAGCCGCTTGGCCTTGGCCTGGGTCTTGAAGGCGGCGGGCAGAATCTTCTGATAATCAATGAACTCGCCGGCCAGCAGCACCGTGGAGAACTTCGTGTTGCCGAAAGCCACCTGCATGCGGTTCTTGTCAAAGCTCAGGGTGCAGAAGGTTTCATCCTCGGGCAGAATCTTGCTCAGCTCGTTCATCACCCGGCCGGGAACCACGGCGCGGAGCTTCTCGGTGCCTTCCGGCAACTGGAAGGGCTGGAACAGCTTCTGCATGGCCAGACGATATCCGTCCAGAGCCACAATCCGGGCTTCGTCCCGGGTCACTTCCAGCAGACAGCCGGTCAGAATCTGACGGGTTTCATCGTTGGCAATGGCGAACACCACCCGGGAGATCATGTCCCGCAGGCGATTCTGCTGAATCTGCACCTGCAGGGAAGCGTTGATTTCCTGCATCTCGGGATATTCCATGGAGTTCATGCTCGTCATGGAAGACTTGCACTTGCCGCACACAATGGTCGCGGGACGACCATGCTCGCAGGTAACGGTCACGCTGCCGCCTTCCTGCTTGCGGATCATTTCGGTGAAGAGCTTGCCGGCCAGCGCGGCCTGACCCATCTCCTTCACTTCGGCAACGATGGTAGACTCAATGGTCAGGCTGCCGTCGGAGCAGGTCAGCACCACGGAGTCGTCCAGCACGGTGAGAAGAACGCTCTCCAAAATCGCCTTGGCAGGGCGAGCAGCCAGGGCACGAGTGACGGTGTTCAGTGCGTCCAGGAGATCCTGAACGTTGGCGGTAAATTGCATGGGTTCAACCTCTTTTCGTAGGTAGATAGTAGAATATTATATTTTAGTCGTCGTAGTAGGGGTTGTGGAAGCTGTGGAAAACCGCCTCCAGCCCTTGCAGCATAAGGGTTTGCGCATGAGGACAAATTGTGAGGATTTGCCCCCTGGCTTTGGGAGGAAATGTGGAAAAGTGGCGCTCCGCGGTTTTCCCAAAAGGGAAGCGGCGCAATTCTTTTGGCAGACGGCGGATTCCCTGCCGCCAAAACCCCGATGGGGTGGGCGTTTCGCGCCAAAACCCGCCCCAAAAGGAGGAGGGGATTTTGGGTTTTCCCCATCCTGCACAGGCTGTGGATACCAGGGTGTGGAAAACGGGAAACCCTTGATTTTTCAAGGCTTCGGTGAAGAAATCCACAGGAGTTTTCCACGCTTTCCACAAGTTTTCCACAACTTTGGGGAAAATCATCCCCAAAACCCGGCACGCGAAAATAATGGGTCAAGGGTCGAAGACCTACGGGACGAAGTCCCCTTGCAGGGTCCAGGGGC
>CAVBFK010000177.1:0-3251 GCA_963594395.1 Lachnospiraceae bacterium | reverse complement strand
GTGTATTCAATCTCCTACAATGGCAGCTACATGCTGGCTGAATGTGTGATTTGCGTGGTGCTGTCCCTGCTGGTTGGCGGACGGCTGGTTCGTGAACTCAAGAAGAACGCATAAGCATGGAATGACAAGGCTCCCGCAGGCAGATGACCTGCGGGAGCTTTGTATTGCCCAGAAAGCCAAAGAGTCCAGGGACGGGGCCTTCGACCCAACCGGAAAGCCCCTGGAATAAGGAGAGAAGAACTATTGCTCCATGTGACAAGCCTGCTATCTATCACAGAAATTTTACTTTTCCGATGCGGCTAGGCGTGAACAACGTCAAAAAAGAGAAAACGCGATGACTCGTCATGAATCATCACGTTCAAGGTTTAATTTGGCTTAATTCTGCCCGTATACGAACAGATCCGTGCTGGTAGCCGGGGCATCCATGCCGAGAAGATCGCTGACGGTGACCAGCTCGTAACCGTCCTCCAACAAATTAGGAATCAGCTCCTTCAGGCACTCAACGTCCTTCAAGTTGGTGTGATAGAGCAGGATACTGCCGTTCTGCACGGCCTTGCGAGCCTTGGTGGCATTGGTTTGACTGACGTCCCAGCGGATGGCGTGGGTATAGCCGGCCGCCTCAATGGCATCGCAGACACTGCGGCCGTTTTCTCGCTGGGTGTTGCCATATGGCGGGCGCATGACCTGCATTTCGTAATGATAGCCAAGCACGGTATCCAGCTGTTGCTGCGTGCGCTGCAGCTGGTAGATAATCTGCCGATTGTCGCACTTGATCAGGCTGGCATGGCCGTAGGTGTGGTTGCCAATTTCACATCCTGTGTCGATGACATCCTGCCAAACTTCCCGATCTTCTTCTTTCAAGGCCTTGCCGACTACGAAGAAAGTCACAGGCACGTTGTATTCTTTGCAGATGTCAAGCACAGCCTTCAAATTGTTGATGCTGTAGCAGTCATCCACCGTAACGGCAATGCGGTTGGACTCGCGATCACCGTTGTACACGATGAATCCCTTTTCTACGGCAAAGGCAGAAGCCGTAGAAAATAAAAAAAGCAGACCGAGCATGGCTGCAATCAAACGTTTCATAGGGGCGCACCTCCCGAGCAATCATCAAAGCGTGTGCGAGCGTGACCGTAAGCCGAGTTCTGTCGTGGACGATCATCTATCCAGACCTGGCGTTACCGCGCAGGTTCAAGCGATTGTCAGGACGCGACGGGCAGCCGCATGTGTCCCATTCCATCTTGCACCAGGTGGGGTTTACAGCACGGACAAGTCGCCAAGCCGTGGGTGAGCTCTTACCTCGCCTTTCCATCCTTACCGGAGAAAACTCCGGCGGTTTCTTTCTGTTGCACTCTCCTTGGAGTCGCCTCCACCGGCCGTTAGCCGGCACCCTGCCCTGTGGTGCTCGGACTTTCCTCATACCTTTCGGCACGCGATCGTCTGGTCACCTCGCACACAGAAACAATGATACCACGTTGGGGAAGGCGTGTCAATCACGAATTGAAGAGGGGGAAAAGAACAAGGATTGATGAATCCGCCAAAATTTCCTTGACACAACCTCTTCCCGTGGTTATAATAGCAACCATAGACGGTGAACCGTCTGCAGGAGGATGTTATGTTGCACTTCACTTCTTTTACGTTTACGATCCCGGGCGGCTTTGACCGTACCGGGTATTTGGTCGTACCGTAAAAGAGGCTCGAGGCGTTGCGCTGGTTCTATCTGCGGATGCTGAATAGCGAGAGCTCTTTGCGGGCTCTCGCTTTTTTGTTCCCAAATGCAAATGAAGGGGGATCACTACCATGATTATCGTACTGAAAAAGGGCACTGAGCAGCAGGAAATGGACAACCTGATGGACACCATCGCCGGGCTTGGCGGCATTACGGTGAACCCGATTGTTGGCTCCGACTTGACCATTTTGGGCCTGATTGGCGACACCAGCCGTGTAGATCCTTCCCAGATTGAGAGCTTCCCTTGCGTGGAGCGCATTATGCATGTCGCAGAGCCCTTCAAAAAGGCAAACCGCATGTTCCACCCCGAACCTACGGTGGTGGATGTGGCAGGCGTCAAGGTCGGTGGCAAGAAACTGGCTGTGATGGCCGGCCCCTGCTCGGTGGAAAATCGTGAGCAGATTACCTATGTGGCGCAGTGCGTGAAAGACTCCGGCGCAGCGATCCTCCGTGGCGGCGCCTTCAAGCCTCGCACTTCTCCGTACTCCTTCCAGGGCCTGAAGTATGAAGGACTGGAGCTCCTTAGCCAGGCACGGGAAGCAACGGGCTTGCCCATTGTCAGTGAGATTATGTCTCCCAATGATATTGACGTGTTTGTGGAAAAAGTAGATTTGATCCAGGTGGGCGCGCGGAACATGCAGAATTTCGATTTGCTCCGTCAGCTGGGTCAGACGAAGAAGCCGATCCTCCTCAAGCGCGGCCTGTCTGCCACCATTGAAGAGTGGCTTATGAGCGCCGAGTACATCATGGCGGGCGGCAATCCCAACGTCATCCTCTGCGAGCGCGGCATCCGCACCTTTGAAACCTACACCCGCAACACGGTGGATTTGGGCGCCATTCCTGCCGTGAAGAAGTTGAGCCATCTGCCTGTGATTGTTGACCCCAGCCACGGCACCGGCAAGTGGTGGATGGTCGAGCCTCTGGCACGCGCGGCCATTGCTGTCGGTGCAGACGGCGTGATGGTGGAAGTCCACAACGATCCTGCCCATGCCCTGTGCGATGGTCAGCAGTCCATCAAGCCTGAAGTGTTCTCCACGGTGATGGATGACATTCGCAAGATTGCCGAGGTCGTTGGCCGCGAAGTCTGACCATTTGCAGAACAATCTTTTCGGAACAATCTTTCCTGAGAAAAGAGGAAACAGCCATGAGTACCGTTCGTGTAAATCTTGGGGCGCGGAGCTACTCCATTGAAGTGGAACGCGGGCTGATTGACAGGGCAGGGGAACACTTCGTGAAGACCTTCGGTGAGTGCGCCGCCGCAGTGGTGACGGACGACCATGTTGCGCCCTTGTACCTTGACCGCGTGGTGAAATCTCTGCAGAAAAGCGGCATCCGCGTCTGCAGTACGGTCTTGCCCCACGGCGAGCGAACCAAGTGCCTTGCCAGCTTGGAAAAGCTGTACACCTTCTTCAGCGAGAGCCATATCACCCGCAAGGATGTGGTGATTGCCTTGGGCGGCGGTGTCATGGGCGACTTGGCCGGCCTGGCGGCAGCTACGTGGCTGCGGGGCGTCAAACTGATGCAG
>CAVBFK010000176.1:0-7833 GCA_963594395.1 Lachnospiraceae bacterium | reverse complement strand
GCGAATACCTGGCAGGCATGCTCAAAGAAATGGGCATGGAGGAAGCCGCCGAACGTGACGATGCAGATTTCGTTATCTTCAATACCTGCTGTGTGCGTGATAACGCTGAGCGCCGTGCGCTGGGCAATGTGAACTGGCTCAGACTGAACCGCAAGAAGAATCCCCGCCTGAAGATTGCTGTTTGCGGCTGCATGGTTCAGCAGCCCGGCATGGCCGAGCGGATTTTGAAGCAGTACCGCTTTATTGATCTTGCCTTCGGCACGGCAAACCTGTATCGCATGCCGGAAATGCTCTACAAAACGCTGACCGAGGATCGGGCGGTGGTGGAGGTTGACAATCAGGATGTGATTCCTGAAAACATGCCTGTCCAGCGTCTTCGCAGTGATGCCGCCTACGTGACCATCATGTACGGCTGCGACAATTTCTGCTCCTATTGCGTGGTGCCTTACGTCCGCGGTCGTGAACGCAGCCGCGATATGGACGCCATTTTGCGCGAAGCAGAAGAACTGCAAAACAGCGGCGTGAAGGAAATCATGCTTCTGGGTCAGAATGTCAACTCCTACGGCAAGGGACTTGCTGATGACGTAACCTTTGCTAAGCTGTTGCATCGGCTGGATGCCATGGGCATTGAGCGGATTCGCTTCATGACCTCTCACCCGAAGGATTTATCGGACGAGCTGATTGAGGCGATGGGCAGCTGCAAGCATGTGCTTCCTCAGTTCCATCTGCCTGTTCAGTCCGGCAATGATGAAATTCTGAAGCAGATGAACCGCCACTATGACCGTGCCCACTATCTGGAGCGGCTTCATAAATTGCGGGAGACCGTGCCGGGAATCGGCATCACAACGGATATTATTGTGGCCTTCCCGGGAGAAACGGAAGAGCAATTCCAGGACACGATTTCCCTGGTAGAGCAGGTGGAGTACGATTCCGCCTTTACCTTTGTGTATTCGCCTCGTTCCGGAACCCGCGCCGCCAAGATGGACTGCCAGATTCCGCCGGAGGTTGCTTCCGAGCGGATTCAGCGGCTGATTGCCGTGCAAGAGGCGCATCAGAAGCACGCCATGGAACGCTTCCTCAATATGCGGGAAGAGGTGCTGGTGGAAAGCCTCAGCCGCCGAAGCGAAACTGCTGTCTCCGGCAAGGGCCTCCACGGTTTGTCCATCACCCTGGATGGCACAGCGGATGACGTGGGGCAGATTGTTCCCGTAACCATTACGGAAATTAAGAATAATACATTGATCGGCAAACGCTTGACCGATGCCTAAAGGAGGAATAACCATGCAGAAGGTTCTTGAAATGACGCAGAAGCTGGGCGAAGCCATTGTTGAAAGCGATATTTATCAGCGGATGGACAAGGCAGAAAAGCAAGTGACCGTTGATCCCGACGCCAGCAAGGCCATTGCTGAAGTAATCGAAAAGCAGCAGGCCGTACGGCAGATTCTTGCCACGCAGGACTCAGACAAGGGCGCCTTGGCCAAGGCCGGTGAAGAGCTGGAAGAGGCAGAAAAGCGCATGAACGAAGTTCCTCTTGTGAAGGAACTGCAGGAAGCCCGCGGCGAGTTCACCACCATGATGGAGAACGTGAACCGTCTTCTCCGCCTGATTATCACCGGTGAAACGGATGATGAAAGCAGCAATAGCGGCTGCAGCGGCTCTTGTTCCAGCTGCGGCGGCTGCGGTGGTTGCGGATCCTGCTCATAACAAGAAAGAACACAAAGGTCGCATACATAAGGAGGAACCCGAATGGCGAATGTAACGCCCATGATGCAGCAATACCTGAATATGAAAGCCAAGTACAAGGACTGCATTCTATTCTTCCGATTGGGCGATTTCTATGAGATGTTCTTCGACGATGCCAAGCTTGTTTCCCATGAGCTTGAGCTGACGCTAACCGGCAAGGATTGCGGCATGGAGGAACGCGCCCCCATGTGCGGTATTCCGTACCATGCGGCCAACACGTATGTAGAAAAGCTCATTGAAAAGGGCTACAAAGTCGCCATTTGCGAGCAACTGGAAGATCCGGCATTGGCCAAGGGACTGGTGCAGCGGGACGTGATCCGCATCATCACCCCCGGCACCGTGAACGACCCCGCCATGCTGGATGAACGGGCAAACAACTTCCTGCTGTCCATCTATTTTACCGGAGATCGTGCCGGTCTGGCCTTTGCAGATGTGTCTACAGGCGAATTCTTCGTGCATGAAATCGACCATGCCGAGCAGACCCTGGCGGATGAAGTGGCGCGGATCAATCCCATTGAGATTATCACCTCTGATTTGGTCAAGCTGCAAGCCTGCCATCTGCGGGAAGAAGTTTCCACTTCCGAGCAAAGCGGAACAACCTTCCAGTATCAGAACGCCTCCGAGGCACTGTGCAAGCATTTCGAACTGCAGGATCTTTCGCCTTTGGGACTGACGGACGAGTACCGTGCCGGTGCATGTGCCGCCGGTGCCTTGATGCATTACCTGAGCGATACCCAGAAGAATGCCTTGGAGCATATCACCACCCTGCGCATTTATCAGGGTGCCGAGACCATGCTGCTGGATCGCAACACTCGCCGCAATCTGGAATTGACCGAAAGCCTTCGCGGGCGCACCAAGAAGGGCTCTCTGCTTTGGCTGATGGATAAGACGGCCACGGCCATGGGCGGACGTCTCCTTCGCAGCTGGATTGAACAGCCCTTGGTGGATCGGGATGCCATCAACCGCCGTCTGGATGCCGTGGAGGAATTCACCCATCAGCACGTATTGACCATGACCCTTGCAGAAGAATTGCAGGGCGTCTATGATGTGGAACGCCTTTTGAGCAAGGTAGCCTACAAGAGCATGAACGCCAGAGACTGCTTGGCACTCTGCGCATCCCTCCAGAAGGTTCCCAGTATCCGCGGCTTGTTGGAGCGCTCCGAAAGTGCGGCGGTGCGGGAAATTCGGGATCATCTGGATCCCTTGGAAGATCTGACGTCCCTTTTGGCTCGCGCCATTCACCCGGATGCGCCGATTCTGATCACCGAAGGCGGCATCATCGCCAATGGCTATTCCGCTATTCTGGATGATTATCGTCTTGCCTCCACCAACGGCAAGCAATGGATTCTTGAGCTGGAGCAGAAAGAAAGAGAACAAACCGGCATCAAGAACCTGCGGATTCAGTACAACAAGGTCTTTGGCTACTACATTGAGGTCACGCGCTCTTATTATGATCTGGTGCCTGACCGCTATCAGCGGAAGCAAACCCTGGCCAACTGTGAGCGCTACATGACGCCCGAATTGAAGGAAATTGAGCAAAAGATCGTCGGCGCACAGGAGCAATCCATCCGTTTGGAACTGCAGCTGTTCAATGAAATCCGTGAGCAAATCTCCGCACAGATCGGCCGCATTCAGCAGACCGCCATGGCCTTGAAAACGCTGGACGCCATTTTGTCCCTGGCGCGTATTGCGGTGGCCAACCATTATGTCCGCCCTGAAATCACGACGGATGGCAGTCTGGACATTGTGGACGGCAGACATCCCGTGGTGGAGCAGACCATGCAGGATGGCGGGTTTGTTCCTAATGATACCCACATGGATCAGGACGGCCAGCGCATGCTGATCATTACCGGTCCCAACATGGCCGGCAAGAGCACCTATATGCGTCAAGTGGCGCTGATTACGCTGATGGCGCACATTGGATCTTTTGTGCCTGCGAAGGAAGCGCGAATCCCCATTGTGGATCGCATCTTTACCCGCGTGGGTGCATCGGATGACCTGGCCAGCGGTCAGAGCACCTTCATGGTGGAGATGTCTGAAACGGCGTACATTCTGCGCAATGCAACGGCCAAGTCGCTGGTTATTCTGGACGAGATCGGCCGCGGCACATCAACCTTTGACGGCCTATCCATTGCCTGGGCTGTGGTAGAGTACCTGTGCGATAAGCAGAAGGTTGGCGCAAAGACGCTGTTTGCCACCCACTATCATGAGCTGTCCGAATTGGAAGGCCACATTGATGGCGTGCAGAATTACTGCATCTCCGTTAAGGAACACGGCGAAGACGTAATTTTTCTGCGGAAGATCATCCGCGGCGGCGCAGATAAGTCCTTCGGCATTCATGTGGCAAGGCTGGCCGGCGTCCCGCATCCTGTGCTAGTGCGTGCCCATGAAATTCAAGCACGGCTGGAAGTCAGCGATATCAACCAGAACACCATCGGTCAGAACATTCTCGGTGAGGAAGTCAAGCGCGAGAATGAGCAGGTCGATATGTTCGACTTCGCCAAAACAGAAATTATCAATGAATTGCAGAACATCGATGTAATGGCGCTGACCCCTATGGATGCCATTAACAAGCTGTTCCTGCTCAGAGAAATGGCACGGAAACTGTAACCCGCGCTTCATAGGAGGTGCATTATGTCGGGAACCATTCGTTTGTTAACGCAGGAAGTCATCGGGAAGATTGCCGCCGGCGAAGTGGTGGAGCGCCCTTCCGCGGCCATCAAGGAGCTGGTGGAAAACAGCCTTGATGCCGGTGCAACCGCTGTTACGGTAGAAATCCGTGACGGCGGCATCAGCTATTTCCGCGTAACGGACAATGGCAGCGGCATCCGCCAAAGCGAAATCCGCATGGCCTTCGAGCGGCACGCTACCAGCAAGATTACCGCCGCCGACGATTTGAATGCCATTCAGACCCTTGGTTTCCGCGGCGAGGCTTTGGCCTCCATTGCGGCTGTTGCCAAGGTGACATGCACCACCAGAACCCATGACGATGCTACCGGCCTGAAAGTGCAGAACGACGGCGGACAAATTACCTCCATGGAGGAAACCGCCTGTCCCGAAGGCACGACCTTTGTGGTCAAGGAACTGTTCTACAATACGCCGGTGCGGCTGAAGTTCCTGAAGAAGCCGGTCACTGAGGCGGGACTTGTTTCTGACCTGATGATGCGCCTGATTCTGTCCAGACCGGACGTGTCCTTCCGCTATATCAGTCAAGGGAAAACGCTGTATCACTCTGCCGGTGACGGCCAGCTGGAATCTGCCGTGTTCAGCATCTACGGCATGGAAATGAAGCGCACCATGCGCCGCGTGCACGGATGTGAGAGCGGCCTTGTGCTGGACGGCTATGTAGGCATCGGAGAAGGTGCACGGGGCAACCGCAGTCACGAGTCGTTCTTCATCAACGGCCGCTATATGCGGAGCGGGCTGCTGTCTTCCGCTGTTGAAAGCGGCGTTCGGGAACGGGTGATGATTGGAAAATTCCCGACCTGTGTACTGCACCTGACCATGCCTTTTGACCAGGTAGACGTTAACGTGCATCCCAACAAGCTGGAGGTTCGCTTCCAGAATGAGGCAGCCATTGCGCAGGCAGTGGAGAACATCGTCCGCGACAGCATTACGGACCGTGACGCGCTGGAACATCCGACGCCGATGCTTCTGACGGAGGAAGAGCGTCCGGTAATGCCGGTTCAGGTAACCAAAACACCGCCGGCTGTGACGCAAAGTCAACCGACCATCGCAAAAAGCTCAGCTGTCCCTGCCGTGGCGCCTATGACAACGACCGTAACGTCCTCTGTGCCGCCTGTATCGGCACCGGTGGAGGAAGAACGCTATGTTCAGCGCGCACCCATCCCGTCCAGTCCTGTTATGCGTAGCCCCTCTGCCGACGTGCGCCGCTATCTGGAGGCAGATACCCTGCCGCCGCCTGCTTCCTCGGTGATGGAAACCGCAAAGACGGCTCCTCAGTCTCCGGTGCAGGGCGAGCAGGTAGAATCTTTTCTGCCGGAAGCCCCGAAGCCTATGAAACTGCTGGGCGTAGCATTCAACACCTTTATTCTCGTGGAGTATGAGGATCATCTGTTGATGATCGACCAGCACGCCGTGCATGAACGGTTGCTGTTTGACAAGCTTTCAAAGGCTTACGACCAGCATGAAGCAGGGCAGGAGTTGCTGATCCCGCTGGTGCTGACCGTATCCAGACGCGAACAGGAGCTGTTAGAAGAAAACCGTTCCTTGCTGGAGAGCATCGGCCTTTCTGTTGAGCCCTTTGGCGATAACGAGATTTCCGTGCGCTCACTGCCCATGATCCTGGGTCAGCCCCAGGCCGCCGACTTTGTCCGCGATATTCTGGATCAGTTGCAGAGCGAGCGGGGACAGGTCAGCATGGAGAAGCGGCGCAGTTCCATCTTGCAGATGGCTTGCAAAAAGGCCGTAAAGGGCGGCGATCCGCTTATCGAAGATGACATCCGTGATTTGGTAAGCCGCATGATTGACCAGAAAGTCACGCCCACCTGCCCCCACGGACGCCCGCTGGTGGTTGCCATCAGCCATAATGAACTGGATAAGCGCTTCAAGCGCATTCAGTAAGGAGGACGCATGACAGATCAACGATCATGCTGCTGGGTGCTGACCGGCCCCACAGCCAGCGGCAAAACCTCCTTATCCATTCGCATTGCCAAGGCTTATGACTGCGAAATCATCTGCATGGATTCCATGCAGATTTATCGCGGCATGGACATCGGCACGGCTAAACCAACCGTGGAGGAAATGGACGGCATTCCGCATCACATGCTGAATATTGCCGATCCGCGGGATAATTACAGCGTAGCGCAGTACCAGCAGGAAGCAGAACAGGCGGCACAGGAAATCCTCCAGCGCGGCCATCAGCCTCTTTTCGTTGGCGGAACGGGACTTTATCTCCGTGCACTGCGTCATCCCATGGCCATGGGAACGGTGGCGGCAGATGACGCGCTTCGCGATGCCCTGCAGGCTGAAGCAGACGCACCGGGCGGCAAAGAGCATCTGCACGCGGAGCTGGCCAAGGTTGACCCCGCAACGGCCGAGCGTCTGCCCCTCAACGATGTGCGGCGCGTTATTCGTGCGCTGGAGGTTTACAAGCTGACCGGCGTACCGTTTTCCCAGCAGGAGCAGACAGAGGAGACCGCCAGATTCCGCTACCGTGTGGCCACCCTGACCATGGATCGTGCCATACTGTACGCAAGAATCGAGCAGCGTGTGAATCAGATGTTGCAAGACGGCCTTCTGCAGGAAATCAAAGGATTACTGGAAACCGGTGTCCCGCGGGATACGCAAGCCTTGAAGGCCATTGGCTACAAGGAGCTGATTCCCGTGCTGATGCAGGAGCAAACCCTTGAGGAAGCCGTGCCCCTGCTCAAGCAGAACACCCGTCATTACGCCAAACGTCAGTTGACGTGGATGCGCCGCGAGGAAGATGTCTGCTGGGTAGACAGCCTTCAGGCAGATGCTTATGAGCGTTTAACAAATTGGTATACACAAGGAGCAGAAAATCATGACGATTGAAGAAAGAATCAGCCATGCCGAGGCAGGACTGAAGGACGTTTTTGCACGCATTGACCGCATGGAAGAAGTAGGCACCCGCCGTGTGCTGGATGCCTTCCGCGAGCACCAGATTGCTTACCGTCATTTCGCCCCCACAACGGGTTACGGCTATGACGATGTAGGCCGCGATACGCTGGAAAAAGTCTTTGCAGATTTGTTTGGCACCGAGGCAGCCATTGTACGCCCGCAGATTGTCAGCGGCACCCACGCCATTTCCCTGTGCCTTTTCGGCCTGCTCCTGCCGGGCGATCACGTGCTCAGCGCTACCGGAAAGCCTTACGATACGCTGGAAGACATCATCGGCATGGGCGAGGGGGATGCCCCTGTCGGCTCCTTGAAGGAAATGGGCGTTGTGTATGATCAGGTGGAACTGACCGCTGAAGGCACCATTGATCTGGATGCTGTGGAGCGTGCTATCACCCCGAAGACAACGCTGGTCATTGCACAGCGCAGCCGCGGCTACGCTTGGCGTCCGTCCCTGATGCCCGAAGCTTTCGCTCCTCTGGCAAAGAT
>CAVBFK010000175.1:0-6248 GCA_963594395.1 Lachnospiraceae bacterium | reverse complement strand
CAGCGTGGCCGGGGGTGTCAACGATGTTGATCTTGTGACCCTGATAGTGTACAGCCGTGTTCTTGGACAGGATGGTAATGCCGCGTTCACGCTCGATATCGTTGGAGTCCATTACGCGGTCAACAGTCTGCTGGTTCTCACGGTACACGCCGCCCTGCTTGAGCATCTGGTCCACCAGGGTGGTCTTGCCGTGGTCAACGTGGGCAATAATAGCGATGTTGCGAATATCTTCACGAATCATGTTCTTTTTCAACCTCCACGGATTGTCTTCATCTCTGACCGGGTTTCCGCCTTTCGCGCACCCGGGTCAGCATGTCTTACAGTCTGTTTGCCGTTTCTGCCAGCTCCAGACCCTCGTTATTTTCACAGGCTAGGCGGACGCTCCATTCATTCTCAAACAGGAGCACATCACGACCGCGGCTGTCCTTGGCTCGGCCGGAAGTGGATGTGAGCTTCAGCTCCTCCACGGGCTTGGGGGTCTTCACCACCCAGCGGACGTAGTGGAAGGGCATGCTCTCCATCACAATATCCGTCTGATATTCCGTCTTCAGCCGATGCTCCAGCACTTCAAACTGCAGCACGCCCACCACGCCGACCATGAATTCTTCGCGGCCGGTTTCCGTGCGGATGAAGGTCTGAATGGCACCTTCCTCTGCCAGCTGGCTGATGCCCTTCTGGAACTGCTTGCGCTTCATGCTGTCCAGCGGGCGGACACGGTTGAAGAATTCAGGGGCGAACACGGGGATGTTCTCATAGTGCAACTTGGGGCCGCCGGAGAGGGTGTCGCCCAGCTGATAGATGCCGGGGTCAAACAGGCCGATAATGTCGCCTGCCCAGGCTTCCTCCACAGCTTCACGCTCATCGGCCATGAACTGCTGAGGCTGCTTGAGGGCAACGGTCTTGTTGGTGCCGGAGTGCCAGACTTCCATGCCCTTTTCAAAGGCGCCGCTGACAATGCGCATGAAGGCCAGACGGTCGCGGTGAGCGGGGTTCATGTTGGCCTGAATCTTGAACACAAAGCCGGAGAAGTAGGGCTCCTCGGGGCCAATCATGCCGGCATCGCTCTTGCGGGGCAGGGGCGGCGGCGTGTACTGCAGGAAGCGATCCAGGAAGGGCTCCACGCCGAAGTTCGTAACGGCAGAGCCGAAGAACATGGGCGTCAATTCGCCCCGGCGCACAGCATCCAGGTCAAAGGCGTCACCCGCCTCATCCAGCAGTTCGATTTCTTCCTTCAGGCGGTCGCGGTAATGCTGATCCAACAGGGTTTCCAGCATGGGATCATCCACGGGAATATCGGTCTTTTCCACCATCTTCTTGCCGTGGTCGCCGCCGGTATACAGTTCGACGATCTTCGTATCCCGGTGATAGACGCCCTGGAAGTCGCCGTCCACACCGATGGGCCAGTTGATGGGGCAGGAACGGATGCCCAGCACCTGCTCCAATTCCTCCATCAGGGCGAAGGGATCCTTGGCGGCGCGGTCCATCTTATTCACAAAGGTGAAGATGGGGATGTTCCGCATGCGGCAGACCTTGAAGAGCTTGATGGTCTGTGCCTCCACGCCCTTGGCAGCGTCAATCAGCATGACAGCCGCGTCCGCTGCCACCAGCACACGGTAGGTATCCTCAGAGAAGTCTTGGTGACCGGGGGTATCCAGAATATTGATGCGGAAGCCGTCATACTCAAACTGCATGGCGGAAGACGTGACAGAAATGCCGCGCTGCTTCTCAATGTCCATCCAGTCAGAGGTGGCGTGCTTGTCGCTCTTGCGTGCCTTGACACTGCCGGCGGAACGAATGGCGCCGCCGTAGAGCAAGAGTTTTTCGGTCAGGGTTGTTTTGCCTGCGTCAGGGTGAGAGATAATGGCAAAGGTTCTCCGCTTCTCCACCTGCTCGTGGAGCATGTCGCGGAAAGCCTGTGTATCACGTGCGGGCAGCATGTATTTCCTCCATATGATGTCGGGATGTTAAGCTTCATCGTTGCATGCAGGGCGCCGTTACTTGCCCGTAGCGCATGCCCAAAGGCGATGAAGGGCAGGAGGGCGCGGTCGGCGGCGGCGTATACGCATGATTTGCAGAAGCGGCGTGGGCAGTTGTGTGTCCCTCAGCGCCATACCATCCCTCCTTCATGATTCCCCGATAAAGAAAAAGCCAACTAGTTATTTTAGAACGGGAACGGCGCTGTTGTCAAGGCTTTCAGGCGGCAAACGGGCGTGGATACAAAGAAAAAATTCCTGTAAAATTTCTGTTCTCCTATTCCGTCTTCCTGTCTCTCCTATTGACAACTGTCCGAAATCGGACTAAAATAAAATTCGTCTGATTTCGGACAAAGAAGGAGGACGCCTTATTGAAAGAATTGTCTGACGCCGTGCTGCGCCGTTACAATCGTCTGTTTCGTCAGAACGATGAATGCTACCGATTGGCCTCCCGCTCCCTGGGCTACAGTGCGGCCATGGTGTGGGTTCTCTACACCCTGCTGGAAGAGCCCGGATGCACCCAGAGCTACCTGTGCGATCTGCTGTGCCAGCCCAAGCAGTCCGTCAACTCTTCCCTGAAGAAGCTGGAGCAGGAAGGTTATGTGACCCTGCAGGTTACCGAAAGTGACAAGCGGAGCAAGCACGTCTTTCTCACCGAGAAAGGCACCGTGCTGGCCAAGGAAACGGCCGGGCGCATCCGTGGTGCCGAGATTCAGGCGCTGGCAGAGAATCCGGAGGAAACCGAGCAATTTCTGCTGTTGCAAGAGCGTTTCAACAACCGACTGGCCCAAGCACTTCAGCCCCTCATCAACCGAAAAGGAGAGCAACATGACCATTAAGCTGTCTGACCACTTTACCTACAAGCGGCTTCTGCGCTTCACCCTGCCTTCCATCGTCATGATGATTTTCACCTCCATCTACAGCGTGGTGGATGGTTTCTTCGTGTCCAACTTTGCAGGTAAAACGGCCTTTGCCGCCGTGAACTTCATCATGCCCGTGCTGATGATCTTCGGTGCCTTCGGCTTCATGCTGGGCACCGGCGGCAGCGCGCTGGTGGCAAAATTCCTGGGTGAAAAGCGGCATGAAGACGCCAACCGCACCTTCTCCATGCTGGTGTATGTCACCATCGGCTTCGGCGTGATCATCACCATCATCGGCCTGCTGGTGCTTCGTCCTTTGGCGGCACTCATGGGTGCCGAAGGCGAAATGCTGGACATGTGCGTGCTCTACGGCCGCATTATCGTCATCGCCAACACAGCCTTTATGCTGCAGATGGAGTTCCAGAGCCTATTCATCACGGCTGAAAAGCCTCACCTGGGTTTGGTCGTTACCGTGGCCGCAGGCGTTACCAACATGGTGCTGGACGCACTGTTTGTGGGCGTCTTTGGCTGGGGACTGGTCGGCGCCGCGGTTGCCACGTCCATCAGCCAGTGCATCGGCGGTCTGTATCCGCTGTTCTTCTTTGGCCGAAAGAATTCCAGTCAGCTTCAGCTCATCCCTGCCAAAATCGACTGGCGCACCATTCTGAAGGTGTGCGGCAACGGCTCTTCCGAGCTGATGAGCAACATCTCCATGTCGCTGGTGGGCATGCTGTACAACATTCAGCTGATGAAATACGCCGGGGAAAACGGCGTTTCCGCTTACGGCGTGCTGATGTACGTGAGCATGATCTTCTCCGGTGCGTTCATCGGCTACTCCATCGGCACCGCGCCTGTGATCAGCTATCATTTCGGCGCGCAAAACAAGGACGAACTGAAGAGCCTTCTGCGCAAGAGCAGTTTGATCATCCTCATTTTCGCCTTGTGCATGTTTGCCCTGGCACAGGGTCTGGCACTGCCTCTCAGCAAGTTCTTCGTGGGCTATGATGCAGAGCTGTTGGAAATGACCCACGGTGCTTTCCGGATCTACTCCTTCGGCTTCCTGTTCATGGGCTTTGCCATTTACGCCTCGTCCTTCTTCACCGCCCTGAACGACGGCTTGACCAGCGCCCTGATCTCCTTCCTGCGCACCCTGCTGTTCCAGTCCTGCTCCGTGCTGCTGCTTCCCCTCATCTGGGGACTGCAGGGCGTTTGGGTTTCCATTGTGGTGGCCGAAGTGCTGGCCGTCATCATGTCTGCAGGGTTTATCGTGGCCAAGAGGAAGAAATACGGGTATCTGTGAGGGGATCATCTTCTGAATACAAAAAGGAGTCACCGCGAGGGTGGCTCCTTTTTTGATGGGTGATGCAATTACAATGCCTCGCACTCCTCCAGCCACATTCTGCTTTCCGCGTCGGAGGGCATGCGCCAGTCGCCGCGGGGGCTCAGGGCAATGGAGCCGATCTTCACGCCGTCGGGCATGCAGTTCCGCTTGAATTGCTGGTTGAAGAAGCGGCGGTAGAAGTTCTTCAGCCACTTCAGGATGGTCGCCTTGTCGAAGTCCTCGGCAAAGGCGGTGCAGCAAAGCTCATAAATCTTCTTCGGGTGATAGCCGAAGCGGATGGCGTAGTACAGGAAGAAGTCATGCAGGGCGTAGGGGCCCACGAGATCCTCCGTCTGCTGGGCAATGTTGCCCTTCTCATCTGGGGGCAAAAGCTCGGGGCTGATGGGCGTATCCAGGATGCGCAGCAGCACATTGCGGGCGGGTGCAAAATCCTCGCCGTCTGCCGCGGCCTGAATGACCCAGCGCACCAGCGTCTTAGGCACGCCGCTGTTTACGCCGTACATGCTCATATGATCCGCGTTGTAGGTGCACCAGCCCAGGGCAATCTCGGACAGATCGCCGGTACCCAGCACGATGCCGCCGAACTGATTGGCCACATCCATGAGGATCTGGGTGCGTTCCCGCGCCTGAGCGTTCTCATAGGTCACCGAATGATCACTTTCATCGTGGCCGATGTCACGGAAGTGGAGCCTCACGGCTTCATGAATGGGAATCTCCCTCTGGCTGACGCCCAAGGTTCGCATGAGCTCCAGGGCAGACTGATACGTCCAGTCCGTGGTGCCGAAGCAAGGCATGGTAATACCCAGGATGTTTTCACGGGACTTGCCCATCATGTCCATGGCCTTGCAGGCGGCCAGCAGTGCCAGGGTGGAGTCCAATCCGCCGGAGATGCCAACAACCACCTTGCCGCCCGTAATGGCCAGCCGGCGGGAAAGTGCCGTGGCCTGCATGGCAAAGATCTGCTCGCATCGGGTCTGGCGCTGCGCCTTATCGGCCGGGATGAAAGGATGCTTATTGACCCGCACCAGGGTGGGCACATCGTCCGGCAGAAGCATCTTAGGCACGCAGGTGCTGACCACGTCGCTCATGTCCTCGGTGTACTCCTGGGGCATATAGCGAGCCGCCGCGTCGCGGAAGCTGGACTGCCGCATGCGGTCGGCGCGGATGCGCTCCACATCGATATCGGCAAACATCACGTAATCATCGGCCAGATAGCCCTCATTTTCCTTGAGGATGGTGCCGCAGGAGGCAATGATGCTATGGCCGGAGAAGACCAGGTCGCTGGTAGACTCGCCGCTGCCGGCGGACACGTACACATAGCCGCACAGTTCCCGTGCGGACTGCTGGCACACCAGCTCCTGACGATATTCCCGCTTGCCGATGAGCTCATTAGAAGCGGACAGGTTCACAATAATATCGGCACCGCTCAGTGCCAGCAGGGTGCTGGGCGGCAGAGGAGACCACAGGTCTTCGCACAGCTCCACGCCGATTTTCACGCCGTCGGCGCTCTTGATCATGCGGGGCTGAGCGTTCACATCCAGGGACGTATGGCACACAAACTCGTCGCCGAGCTGAATGCTATGGATGGTCGCTCCCTTGCGGGCAGTGCCGGAAGGCAGGGTGCTGAACCAGCGCTTCTCGTAGAATTCGCCGTTATTAGGCAGATATTCCTTGGGGATGATGTCTGCAATGCGGCCGGACTGAATGACCACCGCGCAGTTATACAGGCTACCGTCAGCAAGGATGGGGGCGCCCACCACGGCGGTGATGTCTTTGGGGATCTCCTTGGTCAGGCGCTCAATGCCGCGGGTGACGGCATCCAGCAATGTCTGCTGGAAAAACAGATCGCCGCAGGTGTAGCCCGTCAGGGACAGCTCCGGGAAGACCACCAGGGAAGCGTGGTTCTCTGCGGCTTCCTGAATTTTGGCCAGGTGGGCTTCCACGTTCTTCTCCACGTTGCCCAAGTGAAGATGGGGCACCGCGGCGCATACACGAACCAAACCTTCCATCGGATGAACCTCCTTGTCGATAGGGAGCTATTTGCGAGAGAGAAGAAACCGCTTTGAAAAGCGT
>CAVBFK010000174.1:0-2512 GCA_963594395.1 Lachnospiraceae bacterium | reverse complement strand
TGATAGGTGTTTCGCCTTTTGACCCGTCCACCACTTCCGCGCTTGTCGTGCCTGTCTTGTCGGTAATGGTGATGGTTGCCGTGTCGCCGGATTTGATGACCTTGGCAGAAGGGGAGAAGCCATCCGCACCCGCGGCACCCTGCGCACCGTCAGCACCCTTTGCGCCGTCCTTGATGGTGGCCGTGTGCTCGCCGTCCTTGTCGGTGATGGTGATGGTGGTGGTATCCCCGGACTTGGTGGTAATCACCACAGGCGACACGCCGTCCTTGCCATCAGTGCCATCCACGCCATCACGGCCGTCAAACTCCCCGGCCTCTTTGGCGGCCTTGATGTCATCCGCCACCGACTGCGCATTTTCGGCAGCGGTCTTGGCGGTCTGGATAGCCGTCTGGGCATCGGTGACGGCGGTTTCGGCAGACTTGGTGGCCGTTTCTGCTTTGGTCGTCGCTGTTTCCACATCCTGGATGGCCTCTTGCACGGCGGCATGGTCTGCGTCAAAGGTCTTGCCGTAGGTCGTCATAGACGTATCTACATCGGCCATTTTGCTGTTGACTTCTTCCACGGCGGCCTCTGCTTTGGCCACAGAGCTTTCTGCCTGGTTGACGGCGGTCTCTGCCTTGGTGATGGCTTCAGAGGCACTCTGCACGGCCGTGGTGGCCTGATCCGCGGCGGTTTCAGCTTGCTGTGCGGCTGTCTCTGCCTTTTCCACGGCGGTGTCTACCTTGGCCGTCACACTCTCGGCCGCTTCGGCGGCGGTGTTAGCTCTGATGATGGCCGCATCCGCATTGGTGACAGCCTGAGCGGCCTTTTTCACTTCCTTATCCAGTCGGTCAAGCACATCGTGGATGGGCTCCCCGGGCTTGTCTGCCTGGCCTCGCAGACTAGGCGTTACCTTGATCTGATAGGTGGGGCTCTTCAGCTTGCAGTCGTCCCATTCGGCGCGCAATTCGATGCGCAGAATACCCCGGGTATCCAGATCCCCATCATCCAGGGTCAAGATGCGGTTCATGCTGTCGGTGGTCAGATCATGCTGATAAGCATCGTGATCGCACGCGCGCTGCAGCACGCACTTGATGGTTGCCTCCGGATGATCGCTCAGCACATCCGCACAGCCGAAGACGATGATACGCACGTTCTTTTCGTCTGCCCGGCTGAGTAGATCCAGCATCTGACTGCTGCTGTCCGCAAAAGCATTGTTAACGGTGACCATGTTTCTTTCCCTCCTTTACTTGTTGAGCAAATAATCGTTTAATTCCTGGCTTGCCTCATGCATTTGATCCGCATTGCCGTTGTGGAGTTCGTGTTCCAGCAGGGCCATCAGCGCCTTGCATTGTACTTTCTGCCCCTGATCCACCGTGTCCGCGCGATTCTCCAGCTTGTCCAGCCGCCGCCCATGCTCGGACATGATCCCGTCCAGGGCGTCCAGCCGCCGCTTGTCCGTGGCCAACATGGCCATCATATCGGCCTTGGTGTCCATCAGGGGCTGTGTTTTCCGCTTTCGCCATGCGCTGATCTTTTCCGCCGTGTTGAGGATGATCGTAACCACCCCACACAGCGCCACAAACACAAACAGGTACGTCCACAGCGATTCGGGACTAATGCCGTTGATCTCCATTAGCCAACACCGCCTTCAAGCGCCTGAACACGTTCCTCAAGTTTCGTGACGCGCTCTTTGATGCTTTCCAGCTCACTGGTGCTTGTGGCGGTGGCCGCGCTGTCTTTGGTCAGATATCGGGTCATCATGTAGCCCGTAAGGCCGTCATACTTGATGATGCTCCACTCGCTACCGCTGGACACAATATCCACCGTAGCGCCCACCGGCACCCGGTCCACCAAAGTGGCCGTCATGCTGGGCTTGACACGCATGTTGACCGTGCTACCGCTGGTTGCTGTTACCGTCGCTTGATCCATGGCTGATCCCTCCGATTCTTGCTTTGGGGTGGTGTCTTCGTCCCCATAATCGATGTGCATACCGTAGGCTACATAATCCCATCCGCCGGAATTGATGTTGCTGGAAACAAAGCCTGTTTCCTTGCTCTGTGCGTTCAGCACTTTGCCATCCGTATTCACAAGCCCAACGTGATAGTAGTCAAGCACATCTCCTGTATAGCTTTTGCCGCCCTTGCGGTACTTTTCCGGCAAGCTATAGCCGCTTTCTGTTTCTTTCCGCGCTTTGAAGACGATCATACCCGGCTTGGCATTCTTGATGGGAAGCAACTGCATCGCCTCATTCCTTGCCATGTAGTTGCTCCCATGATACAGATCAATCTTTTTGGTGTTGTAGGCATAAACAAAGGCGCCACTACAATCAACGGTGCCTTGCTCGGCCGCTCCGGGTGAATAGCTCCAATGCTCGCTGAGCATCTGCTGAAAAATTGTAAGCAGTTCATCTCTTGAGATGGTCTTCAAAATGACATCCCCTTTTTGATTTTGCTTTTGCAGGATGATTCTTTTTGCTTATTCCAGGGGCTTTGCGGTCGCCCCTGGACCCTTCGCAAGTCCTCTCCGATGA